>JASFEJ010000005.1:0-24510 GCA_050124895.1 Dehalococcoidia bacterium | reverse complement strand
CACCCAGAATCTTGCCGCAGATATTACAGCCGCCTTCGGTAATATCCAGAACGCGCAAACCAGACAAAGCGCTCTCTTCCTTGATATCTTCCTTGCTCATTATCAGCCTCGTACTTTGTTTTTATATAGTGATATCCTTCCAGGCATCGAGTTCTTCAAGGGTGGGGGCAATTTCCATCCGACAGGGCACGTCGAGGATCATGGTAGGCGTCATAGCTGTTGGTATCGCCTGTATTGTTGGCATGTCACTGGGCCTAGTCGCCGGATATTTCGGCCGATGGACAGATAACCTCATCATGAGAGGCATTGATGTCATGATGTCCCTCCCCCCCACTGGCGTTGGCTCTGGCCATTTCCTTACCAGCTCATCAAGTTCGGCGCCTTTGTTGGCAAAGCGGCCCTATGATAAAGAAAGGCTAACACCAAATAACAATAACTATGTGGAATTCACTTAAAAATATCATCCGCAATTATGATTGTCAAGGAAGACAAATGCAAGAAAAAGAGTATATTTTTAAAATAATCAACGTATAATGTCGAATGAATAAATTCTTTTGGGTTATTCTTTGCTGTCTTTTGGTCTAAATCCTTACCGATTGGTCTCAGTTCCCCTGGCAATGTACAGGCTAAACTGCATAAAATGTTTAGTTGGCTGCTTGACAATTACAAGTATAACGGTAGACTTCCCGAAACCGTTTTAACTCTCCAAGGTCGTCTGAAGAATAATTGTGGCCATAATATAGAGAGAGGAACAAGTAGAAACTCTCAGACATGAACTCGGGCTCTAGCTCAGGGCTAGGTGGTTGTAGGCTATGTTAGCTTCCTGGAGGCATCTGATGAGCGTCGGTATCCCTTCATCGACGCAGACGACTGCCGGCGCCAGTCCACGCCGCGCCGCTTCGATAACGGCCTCCTTAACGGCGAAGCTACAATCCGGTTTTATGCCGGCCTGTTTCAACAGCGCCATAGCCTCCAGGCCCCAGAAAGTGACCGGGGTCTTGCCAGTCAGGGCCTGCTTCAAGCGGTCGTGCGATATGTTACGTGAGCCACCCTTCTGCACGCTGGGTATTTCCAGGATAGTTACTTCACCAACTTCCATTTCTATTATTCCCTGAATATTGGTAACGCCGACAGTCTCGCCTTGGCGAGCCTCCGACGCGGTAACGCCGCTGGCGGACACACCCAGGTCTTCGGTAGCAATAAGCAGACCTTTTTTCATAACCAAGCCAACGGTCTGACCCAAGGACAAATCGCACCCGGCCATGGCGGCGGTAACCCTTATGTTGTTCACCGCCGTCTCTACCGAGTCTATATACTCCCTCAGCTCACCGAGATTTCGCAGCATCCAATCCACCCCTTTTCTGGTAACCCGGTACTTGTAGCGCCCAGAGGAGGAGACGTAATCCTCCTCTATCAGTTGACCGATGTAATCCGAGACCGCTTGCGAAGAGACACCCAGCTTCTTGGCAATATCTTTTTGCGGCACGTTAGGCTGATTGCCGGCAATCTCAACTAGTATCTGGAATCGGGTTGTCAGGTTTTTATTTCGTAATATTTCTAACAATCCAATACGCCTCACTTGTAATACGTACAAGTACACTTTATCTTAAAAAAGCCGAGTTGTCCACTGGTAAACGCTGACGTGTCTAATTCAAAAGATGGGGCCTGTAAATACTAATAGTTCCAGCCGGTTTTACCCTTTGGTTTTGGTTTCCAGTGTCTCTAAAAAGGCTCCTATCCTCGTTTTTAACTGAGCTACGTTAGCCAGGTGGTAATCCCGATCGAAACTCATCTCAGGAATACCAGCATTCTCCAGCCGACGTTCAAAGAATATCTTACGGATACCCCGTGTGTAATCGTGCATGTCGGGCAAGTCCAGTATTCCATCGATATCGAATTCTCTGGCCCATTTCACCACCGACTCCGGCTGGCTGTACCAGTCAAGCATGCGGGGGGATTTATTCTTGAGATACCGTACCGCCAATGCGTAGGCTGGGTCCTTGATGCTGCTATCAACCATTTCCCAGAAATATCGGCTTCCGTTGTCAAGGTCATCCATAGCCACCAGGCAACCTGTTTCTTCGACCAAATCTATGTAAGCCGGGTTGTCCAACAGGTCACTGGATAGCAGCAAGCGAGGCCTGGTGTGGCTGAACTTCGCCTTCCGTTTCTCCAGGTAGGGCAGTAGTTCCTCCAGCTCCTTGTTGAACTCGTCCCGGGGCATGACCATAGCCGCCGTAGTTATGGCCAGAGCCTCGCCACCGGAAAGGGGAGGTACCTCCCTTTTTCTCAGTTCGTACACCTTTCTCAGCAGGGCGCGCCCCTTGTTATAGCTAACTATGGCATCGCGCAGCGAACTGTCGCTGACCTTGACCTTGCCGAACTTTGCCAGAACGCCCATGAAACTCCGTATCTGCCCCACGAACCTCTGCCGGGTAATTTCTAAGTCTGTGACTGGAATATCGATAAGATGAACAAGTGGGGTCTTGTCGAGAAACTGTAATAAATCCCAGAGACGCAGAAATTCTTCATCGCGGTTGCTGCACACCACACCATCCAGCCAATCCAGTTCACCATCCAAGAACGACTCCATGACATAGGTAATGAAGGTATTAGCCTGAGGTTGTTGATAAGTCATGGCCCGGGAAACATCCGCTTGCTCCGTGCCTTGAATCCGCCAGGGCAGCATCCCAGCGGCGTAAATAACCTCCTCAGGTATCAGGCTATCGGTGACCCCGATGACCTTCTTGCCTTTTTTTTGCCACTCTTTGGCCCATTTGGTTCTGTTTTCTTTGTTGCCAGCACTCAACAGGGCCTTTAATTTGTCTTCCATGTACTCCGCACCATCCTTTCCGAATTTTTGAGCTCTCAGTTGCTTATTACTGTGTTTGTTCCTAAAATCGGGGACGCTCACTCGCATCCCTGTCGGGCCTCAGCTCCGTTTCCTTCATCATTGTCCTTTCCTGGCCAGAACCGCGTCCAAAAACTGTGTGATTATGGCTTCGAGCTCGGCGGGGGATTGCTCTAGGGCAAAGCCCGGCTTTGACAACCTGCCTTGAATAAGAAGGCTCGGTACCCCTAGCTCCTTCTCCGCCTTGTCAGCGATCAGCTTGGCTGGGCCGCCAATATGTGAACAGCCTACGGGCTGACCGAAAACAATCGCGTCACACCCCAGCTCTTTACAAATCCAAACAGCATCCTCCACCCATTGGATCCCTCCCCTGTCTCCAAGCAGGTACCTGGCCTCTTCTTCGAGTGGAGTGAGCTTTCTCCCGAATTCTTCATCCCCCCAGTTTGGCCACCGGCCAACAAAGATACGGGTGGCTGGCATCGTAGAGCCAGCTATTACCGCCCCTCGGGATTCCAGCAGAGGCGGAGGTACAGACCTCACCGAACCCATAAGCCGTAGTTTCTCCTCCTTACCCTCTTTCTTGGCTACCCGTTCTTCAATCTCCTCCGTACGCTGGCGCCAGTAATCCAGCGCTCTGTATGGGTCACCGTAAAGGTTAGGCTCCAGGTCGAGTGTCATGGAAGTAGCGTCCCGGCTGTCCATTGGGAGGGGAACATTTTTCTTCAGCTCAAACTCCCTTAAACAATAGTTGACGTAAACGCGGTTGGCTTCTATCAGTTCCCGGTGCTTGTCCTCGTCGTATTTGAGGCCCGGGACCTTCTTTTCCACCCACTCGATCAGGTCACCCAGCTGGTCAGCCATGTACTTTACACTTTCTTCGTCATAGGCACTCGGCGTGTCCATTTCGAATTGTGGCATACCATAGTGCTCATAGATTCCCTTTAGGTGGTATAACCAGACATGGCACCAGCCAGCGGGCTGCACACCACCGACAATTGGGGGTGGGAGTTCCCCAAGCATAGACGCTGCGTTGGGCAGGCAGAATATATCACACATGTATTCGGGCATACCCAGGTTACGGGCGGCCTCGATATATGTTGGCATCCTTTCCTCGAATTGCTCCAGGTGGGCCGAAAAAAGGGCTTCATATAATACACAGCGGGAACCCAAGGCTCTAGCCAAAGTCACCGATGGGAAATGCGGCAGGATAGGTTTACCCTGCTGCCACGATTCCAGCAACTCTTCACACCCTTCGATCTCAAGCTCTAGCCGCATTCGGGTACACTTTAATAGTGCGGGGTCGGGGTTTTCGTCCCATTCCTTTAGCCTCTGCTTACGAACTTCTACTACTCTCTCTAACAGGTTCATTATGTCCTCGTGTCCTCCTTTCTAATTCTTGCCTCGTATTTGATGAGAAACTCACCAAGCTTTACGCTAGCGGTAGATTGGTTTCTAAAAATCTTAACATGGGTTAGTCCCGAAGACAAACTGATTCCCAAGACATGCAGTGTGATTGTATTTGCCCAAGTACGACGGGATAAAGGGTAGATGTGCAAGTCCGGGAAGAGTTGGGTGGTGGGCGGTACCGTACGATAGGTAGAACCTTTGAGTTAGCTTTTAATCTTCGGTCTTAGTTACAGCACCAAAGTCTTTGCGGCCATAGCCACTAAATGACTATCCGGTTATTGTATAGCCAGAGGTTCTATGAGATGCCCCTATCGTGTTGGGAGGAGCATATTTCAGTAGTTTGTCTCCCAGTTAAACAAAAAGATGTTCTGTTAAATAACAGCTTGGCTTCTTGCGTAATTCCACAATAAATACTAGTTAATCCAGCAACTTTCGCTTTCTGCCGAAAAATGACTTGACAGCTTGTTTGTTAGTGTTATACTAATGCTGTAATGATATGTCATACATGACATATGCCCAAAAAATCAGTTATAATCAGCTATTAAGACTTTGGGGATAAAGAGCGGATGCCAAAAGAGAAAAGAGCAAACACGCACGGTCAAGAAACCTGCCTAGCCACTGATGAGGATATAGCACTGGTTAAGGAGCGCATAGGTACCGAACGGCCTGTAGTGCAAACCAACGAATCTGCTACGAAGGATGCCATCAGGCATTTTGCCGATGGTGTAGGTGATCCTAACCCGCTTTGGCGTGATGAATCCTACGCAAACAATAGCCACTATGGGTGTCTCATTGCGCCCCCTACCTTCCTTAATGCCATTTTGCCAGCACAGTGGCACGAGGGTTTTCAGAAATTAAGGGCATTTGTTGCTGGCTGCGAATGGGAGTGGTACCTACCCATCAAGGTAAACGATAAGTTTACCGTGACGAACATATTTGACGATCTCACGCTGAAAAGAGAGTCACCAGTTGGCCGGCGGCTCTTTTTACAATCAGGAAGAATGCAGTATTACAATCAACGCGAGGAACTTGCGGGTGTTTGTAAATGGACAAACATACAAAGCGAATTCAGCAGAGAAAAAGGCGAGGTTGTTTTTGACAAACTTAAAGGCCAGGCCCGCCACGTTTACACCCAAGAGGAATTGGATGCCATAGAACAGTCCTATAATGAAGAGGAAACAAGGGGTTCTGTTCCTCGCTACTGGGAGGATGTGGCTGTAGGCGACGAGATAAGACCGGTTGTTAAGGGGCCGACGACTTATGCTGACATGGTTGCCTTCTTCTTAGGCATAGGCGGGGTGTGGCAGGCTCATGGGCTCAGCGTAGTCAGGAGTAATCCAAAAATATGTTGGCGGGATCCTCAAACCAACGTCTTGATGCCCAGAGGCGCAGTGCATTTCTTCGACAAGGTAGCTCGCAGCGGAGGCGTACCGGCCGCATACGACTTGGGTATACAACGGTTGTGCTGGCTCGGCCACATGATGACCAATTGGATGGGCGACGACGGTTTCCTCAAAAAATTGGGGGTTCAGTTCAGAGCCGTTAATTTCCTGGGCAACACTAATTGGTGCCGGGGGAAAGTGTCCCGAAAATATGTGAAGAATGATGAACACCTGGTAGAATGCGATATATGGTGCCAGAATCAGAAGGGTGAAACAATAGACATAGGTCATGCCACTGTAGCTCTACCATCAAGGAGTAGCATTGTGTGAGCCTCAGGTTTAAGGAAGGGGCAGCTTGGGGCGAAGCACAGGCTGCCTCTATCTTTAGAGTAGGAGCTGCATAATTCTGGTACCGGTTTCGAAAATTCAAGACGTTTCTGACCAGTCTGTCATTTATCGTGTGGAGAAGCGGTGACACGTTGTTATTTCCACAATGCGGAGTTTAAACAGGAGGGAATAAAATGGCCAAGGCATTAGAGGACATAGTGGTGCTGGATTTGACCCAGGTCCTGGCAGGTCCATTCGCGGTTACCATATTGGCCGACTTTGGCGCCGATGTCATCCAGATAGAACCAGTAGAAGGTGACTATAACAGGCGTCTCACAGCTAGTCGCCCTGTAGAAACACAGAGGCTGGCTGATTGGACCAAACGACGAAACAGAAGGTCTATTACCCTTAACCTGCGCAGCCCCAAAGGTAAGGATATCTTCCTCAAGCTCGTCAAGCAGGCAGATGTGGTGGTGCAAAATTTCAGCCCAGGGACTATGGAGAAACTGGGATTAGGCTATGACCGGTTAAGGGAGTCAAACCCGGAAATTATATATTGCGCTATGTCTGGTTTTGGTCAGACGGGGCCCTACAAAGAAAGACTGGCTTATGATTCGATAATACAAGCAGCCTCAGGGATAATGAGTATGACTGGCTTTCCTGACGCTCCGCCGGTAAGAGTGGGGCCAAACGTAGCTGACTATGCCGGGGCAGTATACGCCGTAATCGGTATTCTACTGGCCCTGCATTACAAACAGAGAACTGGTAAAGGCCAGATGATTGATTGTGCCATGTTTGATGCTATGTGCCACTGGACAGTACATGAAATTGGAGGGATTATAGCTACGGGTAAGGAGCGCGTGGGTAATAGGCATCCTTGGGCAATACAAGACATTTATGAGACCAGAGATGGCAAAAATCTTCTTTTCGCTATCCAGACAGATGCTCAATGGGAGAGTTTCTTGAGGCTGGTTGGCAAGGAGAAACTTATCGCCGAGAAGTGGGACTTCAACACCCGGATCCAGCGTAGCGAAGAGATATATCCGTTAGCTATAGAGTGGGTGAAGGGTAAGACCCTGGAAGAAGCTATTGAGGAATTAAATGCTGTCCGTATTCCAAATTCTGCCATTGCTCGGGCAATGGATTTGGAGACAGACCGCCAAGTATTAGATAGGCAAATGTGCAATATAGTTGAAGATCCCGTCGTGGGGGCAGTAAGAGGTGTCATTGGGGTAGCCCCTAAACTATCAGAGACGCCGGGATCAATAGATGTGGAAAGGGGAATAACTGAACTTAGTCAACACACTGAGGAGATACTTACCGGACTACTAGGTTATCGAGATGAGGACGTGGCTATGCTTAAAAGAGAAGGTGTGATAGCCTAGTAAAAAAGTGGTAAGGAGGCGGTAATGGCAAAAGCATTAGAGGAGATAATGGTGCTGGAATTAACCCAGGTTCTGGCAGGACCATTCGCGGTTACCATGTTGGCCGACTTTGGTGCCGATGTCATCCAGATAGAACTGCCAGGAGGGGGCTTTTACCAGAACCGAAAGCGAAGTGGTCTATCCGTGGCCGAAAACAGACGCATGTCATGGGGTAAAAACCGGAATAGGAGATCTCTTACCCTCAACCTGCGCAGCCCCAAAGGTAAGGATATCTTCCTCAAGCTCGTCAAGAGGGCAGATATGGTGGTGCAAAATTTCAGCCCAGGGACTATGGAGAAACTGGGATTAGGCTATGACAGGTTAAGGGAGTCAAACCCGGAGATTATATATTGCGCTATGTCTGGTTTTGGTCAGACGGGGCCCTACAAAGATAGACTGGCTTATGACCCGATAATACAAGCGGCTTCAGGGATAATGAGTGTAACCGGTTTCCCCGAAAACCCTCCGGTAAAGGTCGGAATAAATCTAGCCGACTATCTTGGAGGAGTTTACGCCGTGATTGGTATTCTACTGGCCCTGCATTACAAACAGAGAACTGGTAAAGGCCAGATGATTGATTGTGCCATGTTTGACGCTTTGTGCCATTTCACATTGAATGAAACGCATACGGGCAGAAAGATGGGTGTGGAGCGTTTTGGCAATCGGTACCCAGCAGCTATCTTGGATGTACATCAGACTAAAGATGGTCAATATCTTCTTTTCACTGCTCAAACAGATGCTCAATGGGAGAGTTTCTTGAGGCTGGTTGGTAAGGAGGAAATCATAGCCGAAAAGTGGGACCCACATACCCGTAACATTGAGCGCCGGGATGAGGTTGAGAAGTGGGCCAGTGAGTGGGCAAGAGGTAAGACCCTAAACGAGGCAATGGGTGAGCTAGCTGAAGTCCAGCTTGCCAGCGCTGAAATTACTAAAATGTCAGCCCTGGAGAGCGACCCACATGTTCTAGCCAGGGAGCTATTGGTGCAGGTTGAAGACCCTGAGTGTGGCAAGCTGGACGGGGTTCGGGGGGTAGTTCCTAAGCTCTCGGGTACTCCTGGCTCTGTAGGCACATCCGAACATGTCACTGAGCTGGGTCAGCATAGTGAGGAGATACTTAGTGAGCTGCTGGGCTACACCAAAGATGAGATAGCTAAGCTTAGAGAAGAGGGGATTGTTTAACGGATATCCGTTTAGGCAGTTCCAAAGGCCCTATCAATTCTGCTCGTGCCAACACAAGGGGAAGATCATCCGTACATAGTTCCTGGTAGCCACAAACATATTGCCGGGAAAGCCACCAATATCACTACGCGCACCACGTCCGCCAGGACAAAGGGAAATGCGCCTTTGAAAATCTCCCCCATCGTCGCATCTTTTCCGAATAGCCCCTTCATCATAAAGAGGTTCATCCCGATAGGGGGAGTAACCACGGCTATTTCAGCCATTACGCACACCAGCACACCGAACCAGATACCACTATACCCTAAGACCGTCGTGAAGATAGGGTAGAGGAAAGGTACCAGAAGTACGATAGTAGACGTTACCGGCATGACAAAGCCGAGGAGAAACAGGATAAGGAGTGTTATAATCACAATGACCACCGGCGGAGCATTCCAACCAATAATCAGATCAAGCAGCCACATATTGAGACCACTTAAAGCCATAAGCCTGGCGAAGACAATTGAGCCGATAATTATGGTAAACACCATGCTGGTTGTGCGCATGGTTTCAAACAGACTGGACTTGATAAGTGTCCAATTAAAGCCTTTTCTGGCCAGCAAGAGTATGAACGCACCAAGGGCTCCTATACCTGATGCCTCGGTAGGCGTGAAGATGCCACGGTATATGCCACCGATGACCAACCCCATCAGGAGCAGCATGCCCCAGACACCCTTCAGGCTTAAAAGCTTCTCTTTCCAGGTCGATGGGGCACCGGCGGGGCCTTTCCATATACCAAGGTAGATGAGCAAGAAGATTGTTATCGAGTATAGTACTGCCTCCAGTATCCCCGGGAAAACACCGGCCATAAATAGTCTGCCGATAGACTCATCAGTGATGCTGCCGTAAACTATGAAAGAGATGCTGGGTGGTATCATACTGCCTATAGTGGCACCACAGCAGATAGTGCCCAGCGCCAGAGTTTTGCTATAGCCGGCGTCTTTCATCGGCTCATAGGATATGGGGCCGAATACCAGCATACCCGCAGCACTAGAGCCCGTACACGCCGCAAAGCCAGCGCAACCCCAGGTCGTGGCTATTGCCAGCCCTCCCGGCAGCTTGCCTAACCACTTGGAGGCCGCGTTGTAGAGCCCGCCACCAATACCGGAATGGCTGGCAAACAGCCCCATGAGTATGAAAAGAGGCACTGCCATCAGGGTATAACTGGTAATACCCGTCCAAATACTCATGGTAAGGACGCTCATGGCGGGCTCAAAGCCTGCCAGGTAGATAAGCCCCAGGAAACCGGTAAACGCGAAGGCGAAAGCTATCGGCACCTTCAAGAAGATGAGAGCAAACAGAGCTATGAAAGCTATTATGCCCACCGCAAAGGGTTCCATAGCTAAGCCTTCCCCTTTAGTTTCTGGCAGGCAGTAATGATATCAACCAAAAACTGAAGTGCTATAGATACCGCACCGATAAATATCGTCAGCTTGAATATCCAAACGGGTATGTGGAGCATTTCTGTGGTCTCGTGCCACCCGATGCTGTCCATCATGAAATTGATAGCCTGCCAGGATATAAAAAAGAACAGGGCAAGCCCCAGCAAGGGCGTCAGGAAATCAAGAACGGTCTGGGCACCGTGGGGCAGGCGCTTATAAAGTATATCGATGTCAACGTGGCCTTTTATTGCCTGATTGTAGCCCCACCCGAAGAGGACCATGATTGCCAGTGCCAGTTCAGACATCTCAAAGGCACCGACCAGTGGGCTATGAAACAGGTATCGGCCTATCACATCGATCCCGGTGATAAGCATGAGCGCGAAAATAACGCCTGCCCCTACGCTACCTAAAAAGTAGCTGGACTTTTCAATCCACCTTTGTAACAAGCCTGTAATCCTGTAATTTCTAACGTCCTAATCAATCAAGAGATGGCGGCTCTTCTCCAAGGTCTTTCAGAATTTCGACAAACCTGTTAACCAGTTCTTCCCCAGGTAAGCCGGCATCTTCCAGGTCAGAAATGTACTGTTCCCATATCGGCAATGCCGCCGCCGTCAGATTAGCCACCTCTGCCTCGGACCAAGTATACACCTCAATTCCAGCCGCTTCCATCACAGCAAGTGCGTCTACATCAGTACCAATGCCTGACTGCAGATAGACAGACGCATAATCCTGGACAACCTCTTGTATGGTTTCCTGAACATCGCTCGGCAAGCTGGCAAATTTCGCCTTATTGAAAATAACAGCTGCATTTACCATGGTGAAGAAACCAACATCCAGTAGAGCCTTGGTGGGTAGCTCGTTAAACTTGTACTTAACCACCGCTCCCGCCGGATGAACCCAGACGTCAACCAGGCCCGTTTGCCAAGCAGTGTAGGCATCACCCGGCAGCACCGTTACCGGCACCATACCGATCAGTGACTCACACTCGGTGGCGAGACCTCCCGGAGCTCTGGCCTTAAGTCCGGCCAACTCTGCAAAGGTCATAGGCTTTATCTCTCTGAAGAGGAACTTATACGGCGTGGTGGAATTCCAGGCAAGCCATTCCACCTCATCCCACTGAGTGTCAAAGTATCCTTCCTCCTGGAGAACGGTCATCGCCTCAAGCAGATTGGCGGGGTCCTGCGCGGCAAAGGGTAGGTTACCCACCTCAGATAAGGTGAATTTGCCGGGAACCCAAGCACCGGCGAAATCAGTCATATCGGCAACGCCATCTTTGACAAGGGTGTACTGGTCCCTCGATGCACCCAGACCCTCAGACCAGTATACGGTGAATTTCACCGCTCCATTGGTCTTCTCTTCAATCTCCTGCAACATCGGTGTAATCCAGACTTCGGACTGCGGGTCAGTAGGTGGTCTGAAGGTGGCGAATTTCAGCTCTACGGCCTCTTCCGGGGACACCTCTCCTTCACAAGCACTAAACAAAACCAGCGGGACTACCAATGATAAAACGAGGCAAATAGTAATAAATATGCTTAAAAGTCTTTTGCTTCCCAATTGAAACCTCCTTTAAGATTTCAGCTAGACGATTCTAATTATTTATCCATTTGCCACCCCCAAGTGCGTATTTTCTCGTATTAAATTTAAGCAAACTCACCCCCTTTTCGCCATTCAAGGCAGTCGTTTTTATTTTATTGTCCATAAAAAGATACTAATTACCCCCGCAGAGTGATATGTAACATGTGACATATCGCAAGGCTATCACATCATTTTTGGAATGTCAATACCCTTTTCAAAAATTTTTTAAGGCTATCGCCCTGTAACTTTTAAAATATCTCTAGTTCATGTAGAATAATAACTGTCACTGATGAAATTGTTTAAAGTAGACTGAGGCAACCAAACCAGTACTCTCAGGAGAATTTCTAATGGAAGCTCTTGTAACCGAAGAACATGAAATTGCAGTACTAATTAGAAGGATTGATCTGCTACTGAGCAAAACCCGACGAAACGAATTGGAGCATCTTGGTATTACGCCGGCACAAGCTGGCGTTCTCCACTTCATTCAGATGTTTGAGAAGCCCTGCACAATTATACAACTACGAAAGTCAATGGGTCGGAGTAACAGTTCAATGGTGGGCATCATCAACCGTATGGAACGCGGGGGCTTGATAAAGAGGCAGGTAGATAGCCAGAGCAAAAAGTACACGAGAGTTTTACTGACGGAAAAGGGAAAAGCTCTCTATGAGGAAGCCGTGAGCCTAAACGGTTTCATCACCGTCGTTTCAAGTCTACCCAAGGAAGACAGGCAAAGGCTCAAACTGTACCTTAGTGCCCTGACCGAGACGGCACGAAAGGTGCTGGAGGAACAACAGAATTCAAGGAAAAAGACCCATAAGAGAGAACTCTCAGTTTCTTCCAAAGTGGCGCCCCGGTGACAGTTCAATGGCTTATAAAATGGGGCAAGGATAACGTCGTATTTCAATGATGAAACAATCTGACGTTTTCGCATCTAATTTGATGATAGTCTCAAGGACTATCACAGCCCGCTCTTCTAGATTATAGTCGTCACGTGCTATAATTGGATTTCGTAACACAATACGTTCTCCATAATAAATAGTGTCCAGGATAAACTATATAAAATAGGTCTATCATGCCTATCCAACAAGTGCCGCCATCCCCTGGGACTAGACCGCGATTTTTCTACGGCTATATAGTAGTTATAGCCGCCTTCTTTATTTTCGTGGTGTCGTGGGCTGCATATAATTCTTTTGGTGTCTTCTTCAATCCATTGTTAGAAGAGTTTGGCTGGAATAGAGCTGTAACTTCAGGTGCCTTTTCCCTGTCCATGTTTATATATGGAGTGTTGGGTATTGTCGTCGGGGCACTTAATGACAGGTTCGGACCTCGGGTGGTATTGACATTCTGTAGCATCCTTTTAGGTCTAGGCTATCTGCTGATGTCACAAATTAGCGCTCTCTGGCAGCTTTACCTGTTTTGGGGAGTCTTAATAGGCATCGGCATGAGTGGTGTTTGGGTTCCGCTATTGTCAACCGTTGCCAGATGGTTCGATAAGAGACGGACACTAATGACCGGCATTGTCATCGCTGGCTTAGGCATAGGTGGACTGATTGGACCGCCGCTTATCAGCCGTCTTTTAGCTACTTATGACTGGCATCTGTCCCTTATCATAGTGGGCATCGCAGTTTGGCTATTTGTGGTTATAGCTGCCCAGTTTATAAAACGTGACCCGACTCAAATGAGGCAACTTCCTGATGTTGAAACCAAAGGAAAGTACCAGGCAGCGAAATCAGCCACTGACTCGTTTTCCTTTAAAGAGGCGGTTATAACTAAACAGTTCTGGATATTATTCGGCCTGTTTTTCTGCTATGGGTTCGGAACTTACGCCATTGTGGTGCATATTGTTCAGTATGCTATTGACTCGAAAATATCGCCAGTCAGTGCCGCCAACATATTGGCAGCCAGGGGTGCGTTGGTTATTTTAGGTAATTATATACTTGGTGCCCTTGCTGACAGAGTAGGAAATAGGCAGATTTACATCATTGGATTCGTTATGATGTCGGCAGCCTTGTTATGGTTGCCCCTGGCTGGAGAAGAATGGATGCTTTACCTCTTTATTGTTGTCGCTGGCTTCGCTTCTGGGGGAATGGGTGCATCAGAATCCCCCATAACAGCCTGGCTTTTTGGGATTAGCTCACATGGTTTAATTTACGGAGTTGTTCACGTTGGATTTACTATTGGAGCTGCGGCTGGTCCATTTATCGCTGGCTATATATTTGACTTAACCGGCAGTTATCAGTTGGCTTTTATAGCCTGTGCAGCTACGGGCATTGCTGGCCTTATCTTGACGGTACTTTTAAAACCGGTTAAAAAAGGCGTAGCTGCTTCACTATAGCTCACGCGCCCCCTTTGAGAGATAAAGGGCTTATTGGGTACTATGTTCACGCCTTAACTTACTGGTTCGAAAGCGAAGTAGACCCTTTCGGCTATCCACTTCTCCTGGCTGCCTTGATTATTTGTACCATCATACTGATGGCTTTCCCCCAGATTGCCACCTTTTTGCCTAGCTTCGCCCGCTATTAGGACTAACCAACCTTATCCCTGACACCTCAGAACTCCGAAAGAAAAGTCGTATTTTGGGGTGCGTTCTGACAGGGGGAATTGGATTATATAGGGGAAGATGACCCAGCCGTAAAAGATACCCTGACCATCTTTAGCCGTTCTACTAGTGTGCATTGGTTATACTTCAGGTGCTGGCGGCGCTGAAGACTAGTCCTAAGCTCATCCAGGCGGTTACATTAGCCAAGCTGTTGGTTGAATATTCCTGGATAGCTCTCTTGGGTAACAATCCTGTACAACTCAATTCGGCTCTTAACGCCTAGTTTTCTATAGATATTCTTGATATGTGTGTGTACCGTCTGCCGGCTAATATAAAGCTTTTCGCCGATTTCGTTATCAGATAGCCCTCTAACTAGATAGTGAGTAACGTCTAACTCTCTTCTACTTAGCTGAAATCTAGATTGTAAAGTGACCTCCAGTTTCTTTTCGTCAGTGAAGTCAGAAAAGGTAACCATAAAGCTAGGCGTAGAACCTGTTTGACCACTTTTCCATATCAGTGAGCATTCGATTCGGAATCTCTGGCCACTTTCCGTAGATACTATCCTCTCTTTGGGCAACAGAGTGGGCTGTTCCTCTTCCTTGAGTAAATCAAGGAGGTCGGAGCAATCTTGAATGATAAAGGATGGTACAGGAAACTCGGTTTCGAAATTAGATTCATTAGCTGGCATTCCGCTGGATAACTGCAGACAAATATCTCTCGCCTTGGCGTTGAAGAAGGAAGGCGTAAATTTATGGTCTAGCCAAAGAACCCCCTCGCTATTAGCCTCATAAGCAGACAATAAGCCGCTTCCCCGAGCATTGTTCTGTGAAATCAAACAAATATTGTGTATAGCAACGCCAAGGTGGGAAGCAAGCCTGGCTGCTTTTAAGACTTCCCTATCTTCGTAATCCGGCTGGTTCTTGGAACGCCACAGTGTAATCATGCCCTCCAGATTGTTTTTCCAGCGCAGGGTCAGGAATAACTCCCAGTATAAATGCTGTGGGCGAATGAAATCATTATACAGAACTGACCTCTCCCAGTCTCTAAATGAAATGGAGTCCCCGATTTTCAGGGCTATCTTTGATGAAGAAACGGCTTCTTTTAACAGGGGAGAATGCTGAAAGAAAGAGTCTTTATATAAGGTTGGATAATACTTATCTTCTTGAATGGTATGGTCACCCGATTTGAAAGAGCGTGACTCGACTACATTTATGTGCTTCGGATACCCTTTGATAAGATGAAAGGTGGCACATTCGGTATTGAACGACTGCATTATGGAGGGGAATAACGCATTAATGAAGCCATCTACGTCTTCGCATCGGTTGGCGAGATAGACCAGATGCAAGACTTCCCGATAGTCTTTGCCGGTCAGCCTAGCCATTTGCCACATTTATAGCACCTTTTTTTTTCCCTGTCAAAAATACCCCGTTTAGGGTATTGCCTTTATCGACATATATATTAGGATGAGAAGGTATCCTATTAACCCTCTTAACAAATCTAATTCAGAGACCGTCTAGTAACGGGTAGGTTGGTTGCGGCAACAACCATTTTTTGTGATGCTGCCGATCGAGATAGGCTCATAGCACTGGATAAAGCTAGGATTACTCCAACGAAACTAACTAAAAAGGAACGAGTGCAACATTAACTAGGAGACTATGGTAGATGGCAACTGGCGGGCAGGTTAAGTTACACATTGACAGCCTCTCCCTTAGCTTCGGTGGTGTTAAAGCCCTTAGTGACCTGAGCCTGGACATCAGGGACAACGAGATACTAGCTATTATCGGACCTAATGGCGCCGGCAAGACCGCCCTCCTCAACTGTATAAACGGCTTCTACAAACCGCAAAAAGGTGAAATCTATTTCGACAGCCAAAGAATCACCCGAATGCGTCCAGATAAGCTGGCTAAGCTCGGTATCGCCAGAACCTTCCAGAATATCGAGCTTTATACCGGACTAAGCACCCAGGATAACATTATGGCGGCCCGCCACGCATTGATGAAGCAGAACTTCCTCGCTGGCGCCCTGTACTTTGGCTGGGCTCACAAAGAGGAAATTGAGCACCGCCGGACGGTGGAGGATATCATTGATTTCCTGGAAATAGAGCCTCTCAGGAAGAGAGTGGTTGCGGTTCTGCCCTATGGGATGCGTAAGAGAGTTGAGCTGGGGAGAGCCTTAGCCCTGGAACCGAAAATCCTGCTCCTTGATGAGCCAATGGCCGGGATGAACCTGGAGGAAAAGGAGGACATCGCCCGGTTCATAATCGATGTATTCGAAGGCCAGGGAGCCACCTATCCCAATACCCCCGTCCTGCGGGATGGGATTAAATGCATCATCCTTGTTGAGCACGATATGGGGGTAGTTATGGACCTCGCCGACAGGATTATCGTCCTCGATTTCGGGCGTAAAATCGCCGAGGGCACCCCAGCCGAAATTAAGTCCAATCCTGAGGTTATCAAAGCTTACCTTGGTCAGGAAACATAAGCCAGAGAAGAGAGAAAAATGCTGCAGGTCAACAATATTGAAGTCACCTACATGAATATTATTCAGGTACTGCGGGGCGTATCGCTGGAGGTAGGTGATGGGAAAATCGTGGCCCTGCTCGGGGCTAATGGCGCGGGCAAGACCTCCACGCTGAAGGCAATATCAGGCCTGCTGAAGACAGAGGAGGGGGAGGTGACCGACGGCAGCATCTATTTTGATGGCAAGAGAATAGACAGGTTGAGTACTGCCGATATTGCGGTTCTGGGCATAAGCCAGGTCATGGAAGGACGAAGGGTTCTGGGACATCTCAGCGTTGAGGAGAACCTGCTTGTGTTCACCCATAATCGCAAAGACCGGAAGAAGGTCAAAAGCGACATGGAGATGGTCTTTGAGTATTTCCCCAAGGTCAAAGACATGCGCCGGCAGACGAGTGGCTATCTATCCGGTGGCGAACAACAGATGTTAGTGATAGGACGGGCTCTCATGGCCAGCCCTAAGCTCATGCTTTTGGATGAACCCTCACTCGGCCTGGCTCCTCTGCTGGTGCAAGAAATCTATGAAATTATCAAAAGAATCAATGCCGAGCAAAAGATGGCCATACTACTGGTGGAACAAAATGCCAGGGCTGCCCTCGGTATTGCTGATTATAGTTACGTTATGGAGAACGGCAGGGTGGTCTTAAGCGGTCCGGCGGAGATGCTAAGAGATAATGAGGATGTTAAGGAATTCTATATGGGACTTTCGGCGGTGGGAGCTCGGAAGAGCTATCGGGAAGTTAAACACTACCGGCGAAGGAAGAGATGGCTGGCTTAAAAGAACAGGCAGGGGCGATGACTGCTGCGACAGAGCAGGTCTACAAAGAAAAGGGCGATACCTGGCCCAAGATACTGAAATATAACTACGAAAACTATGGCGATAACCGTATCGCCATGCGCCATAAGAACCACGGCATCTGGCAGCGTTACAGCTGGAAGGACTACTACCTCAACGTTAGCTATCTGGCACTTGGTTTAATGTCCATCGGCTTTAAAGCTGGAGATAAGGTGCTTATTATCGGTGATAGTGCCCCCCAGTGGTATTACGCTGAACTGGCGGTTCAGGCTAACCATGGGGCTTCGGTGGGAGTGTATCCCGAACTGCTGCCGTCCGAGATCAAATACATCGCCGAGAATTCCGAGGCCAGTTTTGCCGTAGTACAGGACCAGGAGCAGGTTGATAAGCTACTCCAGATTAAGGACGACCTTCCTCACCTCAAAAAGGTTATCTACTGGAGCTATAAGGGATTAGCTCACTATGATGATCCCATCCTTATGGGATACGATCAGGTGCAGGCGTTAGGCAGAGAATATGAGGCGGAACACCCCGGAACCTTCGAGCATAATATTGAAAGCGGCAGTACTGACGATGTCTGCGCCATCGTTTATACATCGGGGACCACTGGGGAGGCACCCAAGGGAGCCGTCCATAGCTACCGGACGATGAGGGCTGGGGCTGACCATTACCTACACCTCGACCCCTGGTATGAGAATGATAATATTGTCCCCTACCTGCCGCCGGTGGGCATGACCGAGCAGTGGCTCGGGATTGGCTGTCACCTCTTGTCAGCTAGTATCCTGAACTTCGCTGAAGCGCCGGAAACCCAGCAGGAGGATTTCAGGGAAATAGGACCAAGCGTGATAATCTATGGAGCCCGTGTATGGGAGTCCCAGGCGGGTAGGGTTCAGGCCCGCATCCGGCAGGCTGACTTCTTAAAGAGGTTCGTTTTCCGCCTACTAATGCCCATCGGCTATAAAATAGCCGAGCTAAGGTATAGAAAGCGAAAGCCGAACCTGTTCTGGAAGATGCTATATGCCTTTGCCGACGTCGCCTTGTTTAGACCCGTCAGAGATAGCCTTGGTCTGCCAAACGCCAGGATCTGCTATGCCACCGGGGCTATGCTCAGCCCCGAAGCCTTCAGGTTCTACCATGCCCTCAATCTCCCCATCAAAAGCCTCTATGGCTCAACGGAGGGAGGAGCCCTAACTGGTGCCAAGAACGACGACATCCGTTTAGAGACCGTGGGTCCCGTTCACCAGGGAGCCGAGGTGAGAATAACCGATGATGGTGAGATTATTTATCGGCAGCCCGGCGTTTTCCTTGGTTACTATAATGACCCGAATAAGACTGCCCGGATGCTTAAAGACGGCTGGTTCCATAGTGGGGACAGCGGTTTCATTAACGAGGACGGACACCTTGTCTTTCTGGACAGGGTAGAGGACCTGGTTGAGCTGGTCAGTGGCGATAAACTGGCCCCCCAGCTTATTGAGAGCCGTCTGAGGTTCAGTCCTTATATCAGGGACGCCTGGGTTCTAGGTGGTCCGAATGGAGCCTATGCCTCAGCCATCCTGATCATTGATTACGAGAGCGTCGGCAGGTGGGCCGGGGAGAATAGTGTGTCTTATACCACCTTCACCGAGCTTTCCCAGAAGCCAGAGGTTTACCAGTTAGTGAAGCAGGATATAGATAGAGTGAATCAGACTTTACCCCCGGGCACTAAGATCAAGAAATACGTCAATCTGCACAAGGAATTTGACCCTGACGAGGCTGAGTTAACCAGAGACAGGAAGCTGAGGAAGGCATTTGTGCAAGAGCGCTACCGCGAGCTTATCAAAGCCATCTATAGTAACAAGACTGAGGTACCCGTAGAAGCCCAGGTCAGATATCGGGACGGGCGGATGGGGACAATAAAGACTACTCTTAGCATCCAGTCTGTTAAAGGAGCTGCTCAATGACTTCCTTGCTACAGTATGTGGTAAGCGGCTTTGCTGCGGGCATGATCTATGCCCTGGTGACCATCGGCTTTGTGCTAATTTTCAAGTGTTCCAAGGCGTTTAACATTGCCCAGGGACACTTCGTCATGATTGGTGGCTACCTGGGCTTTACCTTCTTGGTAACCTTCAATCTGCCGATATGGGCTGCCATACTGGCGGCGATAGCCGTGGCTATTGTGATGGGTATGGCAATAGAACGCTTAACCCTGCGCCCCCTGGTGGGTCAACCAATACTGGCGGTCATCATGATGACCATAGCCTTGGCCACTGTCTTGGAAGGGCTAGCCACCCTAATCTGGGGCGGCGAGTATAAGGCCTACCACGGAGTGCTGCCGGACATATCCATAAAAATTGGCGAGCTATCCATATCCTCGGAGATGGTAATTGGCATAATTGTCTCCGTTATTGTCGTGGTTATACTCATGATGCTCTTCCGCTACACCAGAAGTGGGCTGGCCATGAGAGCCACCGCCGAGGACGAGCAGGTGGTACAGAGTGCCGGTATTAAGGTAACCACCGTTTATGCCCTTTCCTGGGTAATCGCTGCTGTCGTTGGTGTCATCGCCGGCATCCTTTTAGGCGGCATATCTGGTGTCATGGTACCAATGTCTAACGTCGGCCTGAAAGCATTAGCCGTAGCGCTCTTGGGAGGAATGGACTCGATTGGCGGAGCTATTCTTGCCGGATTAATTTTGGGTATTTCCGAGAATATAGCCGCCGGTTACCTGGATCCTCTATTACCAGCCGGTGGTGGGTTGGCTGGTGTCTTCCCCTTTATCGTCATCATAATCGTGCTAATCTTCAGGCCTCACGGTCTGTTTGGTCTGGCTGAGATAGAAAGGATTTGATAGATGGCTTTACCCAGCGGAACCTTTAATCAAAGCTATGCTCAGGACATGGCTATCTTCCGCACTAAGACGCAGTGGGTGATGCTGCTTGCCTTCCTCGCCTTTCTTTTCACCGGCCCGCTCTATTTCAGCGATAGAATACTGACCATAATAACCATAATGGGTATTACCGTTATCAGTGTTCATGGTCTTAGTATTCTAACCGGATACTGTAATCAGATCTCCCTGGGGCATGTGGGCTTTATGGCAGTGGGTGGTTATACCTCCGCCATCCTCACCGCCCACCTAGGCTGGCCGTTCTGGGCCGCCCTGCCCTGTGCTGCCCTGGTGACGGGAATAGTGGGTATAATCTTTGGACTGCCGTCGCTAAAGGTCAAGGGCTTCTACCTTATTCTGTCCACAGTAGCCGCCTACTTTATTATCATTTGGTTTATCCTCCAACTGGTCGACCTTACCGGCGGTGCCGATGGCATGGCTGTGCCCCGGGCTTCTATAGGCGACTTTGTCTTTAAGTCCAAAGCCAGCTACTTCTACCTGGTGATGATAATCGCCTGTCTGGCGACATTCGTGGCTAAAAACATCGTCAGGACCAGGGTCGGCAGAGCCTTTATCGCCATCAGAGATAATGAGCTTGCGGCTGAGGTCATGGGGGTAAACCTGTGGTCATATAAGCTGCTGGGCTTCTTTATCGGCTGTGTTTTTGCCGGCGTGGCTGGCGCATTGACGGTTCACTATGTCGCCTTCGCCGCCGTCGACCAGTTCCCTTTTATGAATTCAGTGTGGTATCTGGGCATGTTGATTATCGGTGGTATGGGTAGCACCATCGGAGTCATCTTTGGCGTCGTATCCCTCAAGTTGCTAGATGAGCTAGTTACCATTGTTGGCCCAATACTAGCGACCGCCGTTGCCCCTCAAGCCGCTGCCTCACTCGGACTTATCATGCGCGGCTTGGTAATCATCATCTTCCTCATCTTTGAGCCCAGGGGGCTGGCTCACCGGTGGGAACTAGTCAAAGCATATTATCGGCTATGGCCCTTCTCGCATTAAAACAAAATATGAGTGAAAGGGGGTGAGTGAATTTAAGAGAACGTCTAATTCATGGGACAAACCAAATAACACATTGGAAAGGAGGGGAGGAGATGACTAAGATTAAGTGGTTATTGATAGCTGCCCTGATTATTTCGCTGGTAGCAATACCCCTATTGGGCGCCTGCGGAGACGATGAGGAGGAACCAACACCTCCTCCGCCATCAAACGGAGAAGAACCTACACCACCGCCGGCTGAGTACACCATGTATGTCGGCGGCTGCTTTGCCCTGACCGGTGCCTACGCCGAGGATATGGCGGCGAGCCTGGCCGGTTATGAGGACTATATTGCCTGGGTGAATGAGAACAAGATTCTGGCTCCATGGTACCCGGATAAGACAATCCCCGATAACGTAACCTTTGAGGTTATGTGGCGAGATGATGAGCTCAATGTAGAGAAGGTGCTGTCCATCTATGAGGAGCTTAAGGCCGCAGGACTCCTGGTCGAGAGGGTATCAGGGTCACCACAGGCTCTGGCGTTAATGGACTTGATGAATGAGGACCGCATCGGCGCCACCAGCGCGGCGGCTGGTCCCTATCTCCTGTCGCCGCCAAAGACCATCTTCACCAACTACCCTATCTATACCGATGACTGTGGTGCCTACGCCGATTGGTTCATGGAGAACTGGGGTGAGACGAGGGCACCGAGGTTCGCCTTCCTCACCGCCGATAACGCCATGGGCAGGTCGGTGGTGACGGATGAGATGAAGGATTATCTGGAGAGCATCGGATACGATATAGTCGGTGAGCAGTACGTGCCTCTGGTCCCCACCGCACCGCCAACCACCCAGCTTCTATGGCTGAAGGACAACAACGTCGATGTTTGTTTCGGCGTCATGATTAACCCCGGTTCCCAGCCAACATTCAAGGAAATGAACAACCTGAATATGGGACCCGGTAAGGCCTACGAGATAACCTTCGGCTGTGCCACGCCGAGTCACGCTCAGGTGTTCCTGCCGGCTATGGGTGAGGAGGCTAACGGCTTCGTCGTCGCTGGTGGCTATGCTTCCTGGGATGACACCGGTGAGGGGATGACCTTCGCCAACCAGCTAGTGGCGGCTAACCGCCCCGACAAGGTTGGAGCCATGCACATCATGTATGTGGATGGCATAGTTGAAGCCATGACCCAGGTCGAGGCGCAAAGGCTGGCCTTGATAGCGACTGGTAAATCTCCTGACGAGCTGGAGTCGGTTGATGTCCTGGAGTATGGCTACTACCAGATTAAGGACCTTTCCACCGGTGGCATAACCGGTTCACCACTGACCTATGGCCCGACTGATGTTGAGGGTGCTGACGAGGCGCGTATCCAGCAGATACAGAATGGTGTGATTGTAGACCTGGGCGCTTACCCGTGCCACCACATTTACAAGCAAGAATAACTTAATAGCTGTTATTTCGGGAGCTCTATTTAATAGAGCTCCCGAAAGCTCCCGCTTTCTTTAAGGCTCGAGAATAAATGGGGAAAGGCGGGCTGGTCAGGGTGTGCCACTCGGGGCTTTTCACCTTCGTTAGTTTCTCTCACCCTCACTGTAGTAGTGGCTTAATCAGGGCAAGTGGCCGCCCGCCTTTTAAATATAGATTATAGCGTATCTGACCAATGTGAGCAACAGCTTGTTTCGCGCCACCACCAGGGTTGAAAAGGAGGGCAAGATGGGCTCAATACAAGAGGAGTTATCCATTATTAATAAGTTCAACTTTGACAGTCCGCCCGTAGGGGTTAAGTTTTTACCCAATAAACCGAAGGGACTGAAAAAGCTAGATAAGATTTTAGATCTTTGCGAGATGCTCCCCGAAGCACAAGAAGGCAACGCTTTCTACGTTACCAAAGAGAACTTCACCTGCATTGGACCGCTGATACTGGGCATGATAGAGCATGAGCCCATTTTCGAGAGCGGGCAAGTAGGACCAAAGCTGGAAGTTCTCAAGGACGTACGTGCTAACCAGAGAATCTACCATGTGATTCCCAAACTACAGAAGGGTGCTGTAAACTATGTCGCCTTCGCGCCTCTGGACAAACTGACGTTCGAACCAGACGTACTGATTATCACCGCTAATGTGAGTCAGGCTGAAACTTTACTGAGAGCCCTGAGCTACAGCAGCGGTAGGATGTGGTCGGCGAAGGGGACAACGGTTATCGGCTGCGCCTGGCTATTCATTTACCCATACTTAAGCGGCGAAATGAATTTTACCATCACCGGTTTTGGTCACGGTATGAAAGCAAGGAGGCTGTTACCCGAAGGCCTGATACTGATGTCCATCCCTTACGACCTGCTCCCCGGCATGTTAAAAAATTTGCGGGATATGAACTGGGTTCCTCTCTCCTATACTCTAGGCAGTGAGGGACATAAAAAGAGGATTAAGAGAATAGTCGAAGAGCTGAAGCAGGAATCTCAAGCCGACTAAAACAAGGGCATAATCAGAGGATATTAATTGACCGTCGTGGCGGAGGAGATTTAGCGGAATTAAAAAGAAAGCAAACATACCAAAATGCAAACATTAAAAGAACTTCTCAACAGAAACGCCAAGATATACTCAGACAAGACGGCTTTTATCTTTGAAGATAAAAGCTACACCTTTAAGCAGGTCAATCAAAGGATAAACAGCCTCATAAATGCCTTAGCCAGCATGGGAGTCAGGAAAGGCGACCGGGTAGCCATGTTGGCTTATAACTGCTCTCAATATTTTGAGGTGTTCAACGTCGCCAAAGCGGGCATGATTTGTGTGCCGCTTAATTACAGGTCAGTAGCCAGGGAACTGGTCTATCTGATAAACAATGCTGAAGCCAACACCTTGATAGTAGAAAAGGAATTTATCGACACTATTCTTACCATCCGCCACGAACTCGTCGGAGTCAAGAACTACATCTGCCTCGATGCGGATGTGGAAGGTATGGCGAGCTATGAGCAGCTAATCAGCAGCTTCCCCCCCGACGAACCGACGGAAAAACCGGAAGCGGAAGACCCGTGTACCCTTTTCTATACCAGCGGTACCACGGGACGACCCAAGGGAGCCCTCCACACTCATAAAAGCCTCCTGGCAGAAGCTGCCGCAGTCGGACAAAACTTCACCCCTAATGACATTGCCTTATGTGTGATGCCCTTTTTCCATGTTGCCGGCTCCGCAGTCTACCTGTTCCCTGCCTTCGCCTCTGGCGCCACGGTAGTGATTCACAAGAAATTCGAT
>JASFEJ010000004.1:0-27036 GCA_050124895.1 Dehalococcoidia bacterium | reverse complement strand
GCCCTCACTTCAAGGTCGCCGAGGAGCTGATTAAGGGCGGGGCCAGCGCTATCCAACTGCGCGATAAGTTCACCGCCAAAGCCGAATTGCTACCAATCGCTCAAAAACTAAAGAAGCTCTGCGCCGACAAGGGTGTTCTTTTCATCATCAACGACCACCTAGACATAGCTTTAGCCTGCGGCGCCGACGGGCTGCATTTAGGACAAGATGATTTGCCGCTATCTACAGCCCGCCAGCTGCTACCAATGGACATGATTCTGGGCGGCTCGGTGAACACCGTCGAGCAGGCTAAAAACGCCGAAGCCGATGGCGCCGACTACATCGCCGTGGGCTCGATGTACCCCACAACCTCGAAGGAAAAGCCCAAGGTGGTGGGGGTGGGTAGGCTGAAACAGGTGAGGGGGGTGGTGAGTCTGCCCCTGGTGGCTATCGGGGGCATCAATAAGGACAACGCCAGCGAGGTGGCGGCTAACGGCGCCGATGCCGTGGCCATAATCAGCGCTTTACTGGGGGCTAAGGATGTTGCCGAGGCCGCCCGCAGGATAATAAAAAGCTTTGAGGCGGGAAAATGAAGGGACTGACCGATAACCTAGAGCCAATCGCCGACAGAATCAGGGAAGAATTGGCGGCTAAAGACGCCGCCCGAGAAAAGGTATTGCCCCGCTGCCGCGACGCCATCAGGCACTGCAGCCAGGCGATACGCGCCGTCCATCGTCAGGAATTCGACAAGGCTCAAGGGCTGCTTAAAGGCGCGCGCAAGCTCTTGGCCGAGGCCGAGAGCGCCTTTTCTACTCATGACGAGCTGGGCTATGCCGGCTTCGTCCGCGATGCCCAGAAGGAATTCGCCGAGGGCAGCATTACCCTGGCCCTGGTGACGGGTCAGCCGATGCCTACTCCTGAAGAACTGGGCGTCGACGTCGTTGCCTATCTTAAGGGGATGGGCGAGGCCGTCGGAGAGCTGCGGCGATACCTGCTGGACAGCATGCGGAAAGGTGACCTTTCCAGCGGTGAGGAACTGCTGGCGGCCATGGACGATATCTACAACACGCTGGTGACCATGGACTTCCCCGACGCCATCACCGGGGGGCTGCGCCACACCACCGACATGGTGCGGGGGGTGCTGGAGAGGACGCGCAGCGACCTGACGCTGGCCATGGGGCAGAAAGGGGTGGTGGATAAGCTGGACGAGCTATCCGCCAACAGGTAGTTGCCATCGAGGGTTTTCCCTTGGAAAAATGCCCCGATTTTCTTGACCATAATTTTTTCATATGTTAAGATAACTTGATTTATCCAGTGCCTTTTTTCATCTATTTCCACTGAATATTAAACTATAAGGAGGGCAAAGTGGAGCCCAAAATCGGAGTTTACATCTGTCATTGTGGTAGCAACATTGGTGGGACAGTGGACGTAGAGGCGGTTACCGAGTTCGCCAAGACTTTACCCGCGGTAACTGTGGCCAGGAACTATATCTATATGTGCTCCGACCCGGGGCAGGACCTTATCCGACAGGATATCAAGGAGTTGGGGATAAACCGCGTCGTGGTGGCCTCCTGTTCGCCGACGCTGCACGAGCGTACCTACCGACGGGTCTGCCAGGAGTCGGGCCTAAATCCTTACCTCTTCGAGATGGCCAACATCCGCGAGCATGTTTCCTGGATAACCGAGGATAAAGCCGCCGCCACCGAGAAAGCCAAGGCGCTGGTCAGCGCCGCGGTAAGGCGTGTTTACTACCAGGAGCCGCTGGAGACCAGAGAGGTCCCGGTCAACCCCAATACCCTGGTGGTCGGGGGTGGGGTAGCCGGCATCCAGGCGGCGCTGGAGATTGCCGATTCCAAGCACAAAGTCTACCTGGTGGAGAAGGAGCCGAGCATCGGCGGGCACATGATACAGCTGGACAAGACCTTCCCCACCCTGGACTGCTCCGCCTGTATTCTTACCCCCAAGATGAGCTTGGTGGGCGCCCACCCCTATATCGAGCTGATGTCCTACAGCGAGGTGACCGGTGTCGATGGCTACGTGGGTAACTTCAAGGCCAAGATAACCAAGAAGGCCCGCTATGTTGACGTGGACAAGTGCACCGGCTGCGGCGAGTGCTCCGAAGCCTGCCCGGTTACGGTGCCAAACGAGTTTGACCTGGGCTTGGGCAATCGCAAAGCCATCTACCGCCCCTTCCCCCAGGCTGTGCCCAATGCCTTTACCATAGATAAAAAGGGCTTGCCGCCCTGTAGAGTGGCCTGTCCGGCGGGCGTTAACGCCCAGGGCTATGTCGCCATGATTTCTCAGGGCAAGTTCAAGGAAGCGCTTGAGGTGCTGCGGCGGACGATGCCCTTTGCCGGCGTCTGCGGCCGGGTCTGCACCCACCCCTGTGAAAAGGACTGTGAACGGGGCAAGGTTGACGAGCCCGTTTCCATCCGCTCGCTGAAGCGCTTTATGGCCGACTACGAGCTGAACGCGGGGCGGGAGAAAGCCACCCCGATTGAGAGGACTAAAGAAGATAAGGTGGCCGTTATCGGCTCGGGTCCGGCGGGCTTAGCCTGCGCCTATGACCTGATAAGAGAGGGCTATCCGGTTACCGTTTTTGAGGCTGCCCCCAAGGCGGGCGGGCTGCTGCGCTACGGCATCCCCGAGTACCGCCTGCCCAACAAGGTGCTGGACAACGAAATCAGCTACCTGGAGGAGCTGGGGGTGGAGATAAAGCTCAACAGCCCGGTGAAGAAGTTCGAGGACGTCTTTAACCAGGGCTATCAGGCCATTTTCCTGGCGGCTGGCGCCTGGGTAAGCCAGAAGATGGGCATCCCCAACGAGGACGCCAAGGGCGTGCTTCACGCCCTCGATTTCCTGAACAAGGTGAACTCGGGTAGTAAGGTCAGCCTCGGCGATAAGGTGGCCGTTATCGGCGGCGGTAACGCCGCTATCGACGCCGCCCGGGTCGCCGTGCGGCTGGGCGCCAAAGAGGTTAACATCGTCTACCGTCGCTCAAGGGCGGAGATGCCCGCCGAAGCCAGCGAGGTTGACGAAGCCGAGAAGGAAGGCATAAAGCTGCACATCCTGGCGGCACCGGTCGAGGTCATCACCAAGGGTGACAAGGTGACCGGTATCAAGTGCATTAAGATGGAGCTAGGCGAGCCCGACGAGAGCGGCCGCCGACGCCCGGTGCCGGTTAAGGGCTCCGAGTTCGATATGGATGTTGATAACGTCATCTTCGCCGTGGGGCAGGGCGTTGACAAGGCCAAACTGCCCAAGGAACTGGAGTACACGGGGTGGGGGACGGTGGTCGTTGACCCCGCCACCCTGCAGACCAATATCGAAGGCGTTTTCGCCGGCGGAGACGTGGTTTCGGGTCCTTCCGATGTCATCGCCGCTGTCGCCGCCGGTAAGGAAGCGGCCATTTCCATTGACCGACAGCTGAGGGGCGCTGACCTCAAAGAGGGTCGCCCCATTCCCAAGGAGAGGGTACAGGACGTACCCAAGGAGGGAGTGGAAGCTAAGCTGAGGCAGGATATGCCCACCCTGGAGGTGGGCAAGCGGCAAGGCTTTGCCGAGGTCGAGCTGGGCTTCGACGAGAAGGCAGCTATTGAGGAAGCCAAGCGCTGTCTGAACTGCGGCGTTTGCTCGGAGTGTATGGCCTGCGTCAGTGCCTGCCAGGTCGGCGCTGTAAATCAGGATATGACCGATGAGACGATAGAGGTGGAGGTGGGCAATATCATCGTCGCCACTGGCTACGAAACCTTTGACCCTACCCCGCTCTACCAGTACGGCTACGGGCGGCTGGATAACGTGCTCACCGCTTTAGAGTTCGAGAGGATGATTAACGCCTCGGGGCCGACGGCGGGCGATGTGCTGCTCAAGGACGGTTCCCACCCCAAGACGGTGGGCATTATCCACTGCGTGGGCAGCCGCGACGAGAACTACCACGAGTACTGCTCACAGGTGTGCTGCATGTACTCGATGAAATTAAGCCACCTGATAAGGGAGCACGTGCCCGGCAGCCAGATTTACGAGTTCTATATCGACCTCAGGTGCGTGGGTAAGGCCTTCGAGGAGTTTTACAACCGCGTCCTCGACGAGGGGACGATGTTCATCCGCGGGCGTCCCGGTGAGGTAACCGACATCGCCGAGACCCCGGAAGAGGAAGGCAAACTCATCATAGTCGGCGAGGACACCCTGGTCGGGCGTCAGCGCCGTGTGCCGGTGGACATGGTGGTCTTGAGCACCGCCCTGCAACCGCAGGCGGACGCCGACAAGGTGGCCCACCTCTTTTCCATCAGCCGCAGCGCCGACGGCTTCTTCCTGGAGAAGCACCCCAAGCTGGACCCGGTAGCCACCATGAGCGACGGCATTTTCGTCGTCGGCTGTTGCCAGTCGCCCAAGGATATTCCCAACAGCGTGGCGCAGGCTTCGGCGGCGGCGGCCCGGGCGCTGGCTATGATTAGCGCCGGCTCGATAGAGATTGAGGCGGCTACCTCTGAGGTCAACGAGGAGCTTTGCTCCGGCTGTAAGACCTGCTCCGACCTCTGCCCGTTCAACGCCATCTCCTTTGACGAGGAAAAGATGGTGAGCCGAATCAACGAAACGCTCTGTAAGGGCTGCGGCGTCTGCGTCGCCGCCTGTCCCAGCGGCGCCATCAAGGGCAAGCACTTTACCGCTGAAGAGCTACTGGCGGAGATAGAAGGGGCTCTGGTATAATCGAGCCTTAGGACATAGAAAAAAGGAGGCGTCTAGATGGCTGAAACAACGGTCAAGTCTTCGCCTGCCGTCGTGGCGAGCTTCATTAATGAAGTCTGCTCCATACCCGGCGGCGAGCAGATTAATTCCTGTATCCAGTGCGGGGTCTGCACTGGCTCCTGTCCCACCGCCAACCAGTGGGATTATCCTCCACGTAGGGTAATCGCCATGGTTAGGGCGGGCCTGAGGGACGAACTGCTCTCCAGCAACTCGATGTGGTTCTGCGTCTCCTGCTACACCTGCACGGTGCGCTGCCCGCGGGACATCAAGCCCGCCGATATCATGCACGCGCTGGAGATTATCTCTCTCCGCAGCGGAAAGAACACCAAGAAGAGCAACACGCCGATTATGTACCAGTGCTTCGTCGATTCCGCCCGCGGCAACGGGCGGGTCTACGAGCTGGGGATGATGATTAAGCTCTTTATGAAGACCAATCCCTTCGCCGCCCTGAAATTGGCGCCGGTAGGGATGGGCCTGTTCTTCCACAAGCGCTTGCCGATGAGTCCCAGCCGCATCAAGGACATGAGCGGGCTCAAAGCCATCCTGAAGAAAGCCAGGGAACTGGGAGGTGCCAAATGAAGTACTACACATACTACCCTGGTTGTTCGGCAGAGGCGACGGCGGCTCCCTTGGGTACTTCGATAGCTCCGGTGGCCAAGAAGCTGGACATGGAGCTGGCCGAGCTCGAGGACTGGAACTGCTGCGGTTCCACGCCCTTCTGGTCGGTGGATAAGCTGGAAGCGGCGGCCCTGGCCACTCGTAATCTGGCGCTGGCCGAGAAGCGGGGCTTCGACCTGGTGACGCCCTGCTCCAACTGCTTCGTTATCCTGCACGAGACCAATAACCATCTGAAGAAGCTGCCCGAATTCAAGGATAAGGTGGACAAGGCGCTGGCGGCGGGCAAGCTGAAATATAACGGCGGCGTCAAGGTGCGCCACCTGGCCGAGGTGCTCTATAACGATATCACCCCCGACGGCATCGCCGCCAAGGTAACCAAGCCGCTCAAAGGCCTGAAAGTGGGCGCTTACTACGGCTGCCAGCTGGTGCGCCCCGACGGCTTTGATGACCCCGAGTCCCCCCACTCCCTGGACGAGATTATCACGGCTCTGGGCGCCGAGGCCGTTGACTGGGAGATGAAGGCGCGCTGCTGCGGCAGCTCGCTGGTTATGCCCGAACAGAAGGTCGCTCTGGGGCTGGTCAATAAGCTTTTGAAGAACGCCACCGAGCGCGGTGCGGAGTGCCTGATTACTCCCTGCCCCCTGTGCCAGATTAACCTCGATGTCTACCAGAGCGTGGTCAACAGCCAGTTCAATACCAGCTACAATATCCCCGTGCTCTTCGTTACCCAGCTGATCGGGGTCGCCCTGGGCATTCCCGCCGGCGAACTGGCCCTATCGGGCAATGTCGTATCCCCGATGAAGGTTTTGGCCCCCTATCTCTAGTCTCAGAGGGTAAGAAAATAACTGCCAAAGAAGGTTTGCCCTTCCGCTGGAGCTATGCTTCCGCCCCGCTGGTCGTTCTTCTCCTGCTGGTAGGCTTAACCGCCTATTTTTATCACCTCATGCCCGCCGAGGTTGCCGTACGCTTTGAGGACGGTCTACCCTGCAGCTGGCTCAGCCGACAGATGACCCTCGTCCTAGCCCTGCTGCCCCAATTCCTGCTGGCCCTAGTAGGTTTAGCCCTCGCCTGGGTTACTACTCGGATGATGGCTCGCTCCTGGCCAGAAGGGACGAAAACCAACCCCAGGACCATCGTGGCCATTATGGGCAACATGGTGGCCCTGCCCCAGATTGTCTTTGGCTTTGCAATGGCCGATATTTTTGTTTACAATGCATACCAGATTCACCTGCCCGCCCTCTGGATATTGGCCCTGATTATTATGGTGGTGGGGGGCATTGTTATCGGGGTGGTCTTTACCCGGGCGATAAGGCGGGAGCGGTCCGGGCGACGCCATCCTTAAAAGGAGCGATTTTGTGACCGAAGCCAGAGTTGATATGGATAAGCTAGTGTCTCTCTGCCGCCGGCGCGGCTTTATCTTCCCCAGCAGCGAAATCTACGGAGGCTTATCCAGCTGTTGGGACTACGGGCCGCTGGGTGTCGAGCTGAAGAAGAACATCAAAGAAGCCTGGTGGCGGGCGACAGTACAGCGGCGCGACGACATTGTGGGGCTGGACGCCAGCATACTGATGCACCCCAAAGTCTGGGAGGCCAGCGGACATGTCGAGGGCTTTAGCGACCCTCTGGTGGAGTGCAAGAAATGCCACAAGCGCTGGCGCAGCGACGAACTGGAGGGCGACAAGTGCCCCGACTGCGGCGGCGAGCTTACCGAGCCCCGTTTATTCAATCTGATGTTCAAGACCTTCGTCGGGCCCGTCGAGGACGAAGCCAGCGTGGTCTACCTGCGCCCGGAGACGGCGCAGGGCATGTTCGTTAACTTTGAGAACGTGCTCAATACCACCCGCAAGCGCTTGCCCTTCGGCATCGCTCAGATAGGTAAGTCCTTCCGCAACGAGGTCACCACGGGCAATTTCATCTTCCGCTGTCGTGAGTTCGAGCAGATGGAGATTGAATTCTTCGTCAAACCGGGCACGGATAAAGAGTGGTTCGACTACTGGGTCGAGGAGAGGCTTAACTGGTATATGAGCCTGGGCATTAGGAAAGATAACCTGAAGCTGCGCGAGCACACCAAAGAGGAGCTGGCCCACTACGCGCGTGAGTGCTACGACGTAAACTACCTCTACCCGATGGGCTGGGCTGAGCTGGAGGGCATCGCCAACCGCGGCGACTTCGACCTAGTGGAGCACGCTAAATCTAGCGGCAAGAGCCTGAGCTACTATGATGAAGAGAGCAAAGAGCATATCGTTCCCTATATCATCGAGCCCTCGGCGGGAGTCGACCGCACCGCTCTGGCCATACTCTGCGACGCCTATGACGAGGACGTCGCCGACGGCGAAGCCCGCGTGCTGCTTCACCTCCACCCCTCCGTTGCCCCCATCAAGGTCGCCGTCCTGCCTTTAAGCCGCAAGGAGACGCTGGCTCCATTAGCCAGAGATGTCTACGCCGAACTGCGCCAGTGCTGGATGACTGCCTTCGACGAAGCCCAGAGTATCGGGCGGCGCTACCGCCGCCAGGACGAAATCGGCACGCCGTTTTGTGTTACGGTTGACTTCGAGTCGTTAGAAGATAAGCAGGTCACCATCAGGGAGCGCGACAGCCTGAGACAGATACGCGTTCCTATAGAAACCTTAAAGAATACGCTGCAAGCCAAGCTGGAAGGGGAAGACCTCTTCGTCCTGCCCGACGGGGGCAAGATATGGAAAGAGGGGTGAAAATCCTCCACTTTGCCGATTTGCACCTCGGTGTTGAGACCTACGGGCGCATCGACCCGAACACGGGGCTTTCTTCAAGGCTGGGCGATTTCCTCAAAGCCCTCGACAAGGTGGTTGACTATGCCATCGAGAACAAAATCGACCTGGTGCTTTTCTGCGGTGACGCCTACAAGAGCCGTGAGCCGACCCAGACCCAGCAGCGCGAGTTCGCCAAGAGAATCTATCGCCTTTCCACCAGCGGCGTTCCCATATTCCTCTTAATCGGCAACCACGACCTGCCCAACGCCATAGGCAAGGCCACCACCACCGAAATCTTCGACACCCTGACGATAAAAAACGTCTATGTCTCCAACCGCCCCGAGGTCTACCGCATCCCCACGCCCAGCGGAGATATCCAGGTCGTCTCGTTGCCCTGGCTGAGGCGCAGCGCCCTGTTGACCAAGGAAGACACCAAGAACCTGACCTTCGAGCAGATAAACGAGAAAATGCAGGCGGCCATGACCGAGGTGGTCGCCAAAAAAGCCGAAGAGCTCGACCCTAAGCTGCCCGCTGTGCTGGCGGCGCACGTCTGGGTGACCGGGGCCAAGGTGGGCTCGGAGAGCTCGATGACCATCGGGCAGGAGCACGCCCTGCTGGTGAGCAATATTATTCACCCCGCCTTTGACTATATTGCTCTGGGGCATATCCACAAGCAACAGGTGCTTAACGAAAATCCGCCCGTGGTCTATGCCGGCAGCCTGGAGAGGCTGGACTTCGGCGAAGCCGACGACGAAAAGGGCTTTTATGTAGTCGAGATTACGCCCGATGCCAACGGCCAGCGCCAGGTAAAATTCGACTTTTATCCCCTTGAAGGCCGCCGCTTCGTTACCGTCGGTGTTAAAATTGAGCCCGACGACATCGAGCCAACGTCTAGCGTGCTAAAAGCCATTGCTGAAAAGTCAGACGTTATCAAAGAAGCCATCGTTCGTCTCCAAATCAGCCTGCCCTCGGAGCTGGAAGGGCAAATCAGGGACGGCGAAATCAGGGAGGCATTAAAAGAAGCGCACTACTTCGCTATCGCCAAGGAGGTCAGGCGGGAGACACGGGTTAGGCTGGGGGAGGGGGCCGCCGAGGAGATAACTCCGGCTCAGGCCCTTAAAGCCTACCTGGAATCGAAAAAGGTGCCCGCCGAGCGGGCCAAAGTCCTGCAGGAGTACGGGGAGAGGCTGATAGAGGAGCAGGGCGGGCAACTATAAGGCTGTAGCGTTAGGCTGTCTGAGTAAACTCGTCGGGGCTCATCGTTGGTAGGTAAATTGACCTAAGTCAAATCACACATTTTGGCTTGACTTATATCTCGCAGTCGGCTAAACTAAACTTTGGGTACTACCAGATAACACTAGCAGTCGGAGCTGAGCACTTTCCCATCAAAGTCTCAGCTTTATTGTGGTAAAAACAAGGTTTTTATGAAGATTGCTATAAGCGGTAAGGGCGGAGTGGGGAAGACCATGTTAGCCTCTCTCCTTTCCCGGACTTTCGCTGAGGCCAGCTACGGTGTTCTAGCCATTGATGCCGACCCCGATGCCAATCTGGCGGCTACACTCGGTTTTCCCCATGCCGAGAAGATAACCCCCATATCCGAGATGAAAGAGCTCATCGAGGAGCGCACGGGTGTGCCTGAGGGTAAGAAGGCTATCTTTTTCAAGCTCAACCCCAAGGTGGACGACCTCCCCGAGAAATATTCTCAGAAATACAACGGCATTCGCCTAATGGTGATGGGGCGGGTTAAGCAGGGGGGCACCGGCTGCTACTGCCCAGAAAACGCTTTGCTCAAGGCGCTGATGAGCCACCTGCTCATCGCCCGGGACGAGGTCGTTATCCTGGATATGGAGGCTGGTGTCGAGCACCTGGGCCGAGCCACCGCCGGGTCGGTGGATATGCTCATCATGGTCGTCGAGCCGGGACGGCGCAGCATCGAGACCGCCCACAGAATCGCCAAGCTAGCTAAGGAAATCGGCCTGAAAAACATCGCCGTGGTGGCTAACAAGGTGCGCAGCCAGCCCGAAAAAGAGTTTATCATCTCCAGCCTGTCCGAGTTCAAGTTCCTCGGTTTTATTCCCTACGACCAGGCCCTGGTCGATGCCGATTTGGCCAATCTCCCCATACTCGATGCCAGTCCCAAGGTGGCTGGCGAGGTCAGGAATATCTACAAAGCCCTGCTGGCGGCCGTTGAGGCGTCAGCGAAAACAAAATAACCCTTAATAAAAAATGAGGAGGTTCCCGTGGCCTACGATGCAGTAAAAATGAAGGACTGGCAGATTTCGGAGGCGGCTGAGGAGAACATGCCCACCCCCGAACAGTGGGGAGAAAAGCTGAACCTGCAGAAGGACGAGATTATCCCCTACGGAAGGCTTTGCCGGCTCGATTTCATGAAAATCATCGACCGTCTCAAGGCTAAAAAAGACGGCAAGTACATCGAGGTAACGGCCATCACCCCCACGCCGCTGGGGGAGGGGAAGAGCACCACCTCCTGCGGGCTTATGGAGGGCATGGGCAAGCGGGGACTGAACGTCGGCGGCGCCCTGAGGCAGCCTTCGGGCGGCCCCACCATGAACATCAAGGGCACGGCGGCGGGGGGCGGCAACGCCCTGCTCATCCCTATGACCGAGTTTTCCATGGGGCTTACCGGCGATATCAACGACATCATGAACGCCCACAACCTGGCTATGGTGGCCCTGACCGCCCGCATGCAGCACGAGCGCAACTACGACGACGAGCAATTGGACCGTCTGACCAAGATGCCCCGTCTCAACATCGACCCCACGCGGGTAGAGATGGGCTGGATTCTGGATTTTTGCGCCCAGAGCCTGCGCAACATCGTTATCGGCCTGGGCGGGCGCATGGACGGCTTTACCATGCAGTCCAAGTTCGGCATCGCCGTGAGCAGCGAGCTGATGGCCATGCTCTCCATCGTGCGCGACCTACCCGACCTGCGGGAGAGAATGGACAACATTACCGTCGCCTTCGATAAGAAGGGCAAGCCGATTACCACCGGCGACCTGCAGGTAGGCGGCGCCATGACCGCCTGGATGCGCAATACCATCAACCCCACCCTGATGTGCACCGTAGAGTATCAGCCCTGCATGGTTCACGCCGGGCCCTTCGCCAACATCGCCGTGGGGCAGTCCTCGATTATCGCCGACCGCGTCGGCCTGAAGATGTTCGATTACCACATTACCGAGAGCGGCTTTGCCGCCGATATCGGCTTTGAGAAGTTCTGGAACGTAAAATGCCGCTACAGTGGACTCAAACCCCACGTTTCGGTTTTAACGACCACTATCAGGGCTCTCAAGATGCATGGTGGCGGTCCTAAGGTGGTAGCCGGCCTGGCGTTGCCCGAGGAATATACCAAAGAGAACGTTGGGCTGGTAGAAAAGGGTCTACCCAATATGCAGCACCTTATCGGGGTTATCCGCAAGTCGGGCATCAACCCCGTGGTCTGCATTAACGCCTTCCATACCGACACCAAGGCGGAGATAGCCTTGGTCAGGAAAGCGGCCGAGGCGGCCGGTGCCCGCTGCGCTGTATCAACCCACTGGGCTGACGGTGGCGACGGCGCTTTGGAGTTTGCCGACGTGGTCAAAGAAGCCTGTGAGGAAGAGAACGAGTTCAGGTTCCTCTATCCTAATGAAATGAAGCTGCGGGACAGGGTGAACATCATTGCCAAAGAGGTCTACGGCGCCGACGGCGTCTCCTGGACGCCCGACGCCGAGGCCAAGGCCAAGAAGCTCGAAGCCGACCCCAAATACGACGAGTACACCACCATGATGGTCAAGACCCACCTCTCCCTGAGCCACGACCCGACGCTGAAAGGGGTGCCCAAGGGCTGGACGCTACCCATCCGCGACGTGCTCATCTACTCGGGGGCCAAATTCCTCTGCCCGATGGCAGGGGCTATCAGCCTGATGCCGGGGACAAGCTCCAGCCCGGCCTTTAGAAAAGTAGATATCGACGTAAAGACGGGTAAGGTTACCGGACTGTTTTAGATAGAACGGAGGCAGACTGTTTGAGTTTTAATATCGCTGTAGCCGGTAAGGGCGGCAGCGGCAAGACGTCGCTGGCCAGCCTGATTATCCGCTACCTGATGAAGAAGGGGGCGGGGCCGGTGCTGGCCATAGATGCCGACCCCAACGCCAACCTGGGGGAGAGTCTGGGGCTTGACATAACACAGACAATCGGCTCGCTTATCGCCTCTTTCAACGAGGATAAGATAAACATTCCCCCCGGCATGACCAAGGAAGCCTACCTCGACGTTAAGCTGAACAGCACCATCGTTGAGACGAAAGGGCTTGACCTGATAAGCATGGGCAGGGGAGAGGGCCCCGACTGCTACTGTTACCCCAACACCATCTTAAGGAAGTTCGCCGACAGCCTTTCCGGGAACTACCCCTACATGGTCATGGACAACGAGGCGGGGATGGAGCACCTTTCGCGGCGGACGACGCAGGATGTCGACGAATTGCTCCTTGTCTCCGACCACACCGTGAAGGGGGTGCGCACCATCGCCCGCATCATGGAGCTGGTCGACGAGCTGAAACTAATCGTCAAGCGGCAGTCGGTGATTATCAATCAGGTGCCTGACGGGCTCGACCCCATGGTCGCCGCAGAACTCAAGAGATTAGGGATAAAGGCCACCGCCACTATTCCCTTAGATGAAGAAATAGTCAACTATGACATTCAGATGAAGCCGCTGCTCGAGCTGCCCGATAGTTCCAAGGCGGTGAAGGCAGTCGGCGATTTGATGACCAACCTTCTCGGTGTAAAGGAGGCAAAATGACGGCCAAGCTTATTAAGGGCGCTGAGGTGGCGGCGGAGATTCGTGAGGAACTGAAGAAGGAGATTGCCGAGCTCAAAGCCAAGCACAACGTGGTGCCGGGGCTGGTCACGGTACTGGTCGGTTCCGACCCGGCCTCACAGGTCTATGTCGGCGCTAAGGAGAAGACCTCGAAGGAGCTGGGCATCTACTCGGAGAGGTACGACCTGCCCGAAGATACCTCGCAGGCAGATTTGCTCAAGCTTGTCGATAAGCTGAACAAAGACCCCAAGATTAACGGCATCCTGGTGCAGTTACCTCTGCCCAAGCACCTCAACGAGGAGGAAGTCCTCTACGCCATCGACCCCAAGAAAGACGTTGACGGCTTCCATCCGGTGAACGTAGGCAAGCTGATGATAGGCGAGCCCGACTATATGCCCTGCACCCCCGCCGGCATCCAGCAGCTGCTCATCCGCTCCGGAACCCAGATTGAGGGCGCCGAGGTCGTTGTCGTGGGCCGGAGCAACATCGTGGGCAAGCCCATCGCCAACATCCTGTTGCAAAAGGCGCCGGGGGCCAACGCCACCGTCACCATCTGCCATACCAAGACGCGCGACATTCCCTTCCACACCAAACGGGCTGACATCCTAGTTGTGGCCGCGGGCCGGCCCAAGTACGTTACCGCCGACATGGTCAAAGAGGGGGTGGTCGTCATTGATGTGGGCGTCAACGAAATCGGCCGCACGCCTGAGGGCAAGCGAATTCTGGCCGGTGACGTCGACTTCGAAACGGTTAAAGAAAAAGCGGCCGCCATCACCCCGGTACCGGGTGGGGTGGGGCCGATGACGATAACCATGCTGATGATGAATACCGTCAGGGCGGCTAAGGTTGCCGCTGGCTTGAGTTAGGAGGGTTAGGATATGGAATACAAGATTGAGAAAGCCAAAGCACCGGGTAGAGACGAGGTGGAGGTGCTGGGAGCCACTTATGAAGCCGGTAAGCCGGAGGGGGAGGACCTGGGGAAGTGGCGGCAGAAGCTAGACAGCCGCGAGGAAAGACTGAAATACTTGAAGAACGGCGAACGCTACTTCTACAGTGACGAGTGGTTCGGCAGCGAGAAGCGGAAGAATCCAGCTTAAGGAGGGATAACGATGGCTTTTGAAGTTTCCAAGACAGCCTATAGCGGTAAAATAAAAGAGCTAAAACTGGGCAGCGGCGACAAGGCGGTAACCGTGGGCGGGGAGAGCTGTTACCCCTTTTATCTCTTCGAGGGAGAGATGCCGCACGCTCCCCGAATAGCCATGGAAGTCTGGGATATGCCCCCCGAAGGCTGGGCGCCGGCCGCCCTTGAGCCCTTCGAGGGGGTGACCGACGACCCGGTGGCCTGGGCCCAGAAGTGTATTAACGACTACGGGGCGGAGATGATATGCCTGCAGCTTATCAGCACCGACCCCAACGGCCAGAACCGCAGCGCTGAGGAGGCTACGGCCGTGGTCAAAAAGGTCGCCGACGCCATCGACGTCCCCCTAATCGTCTGGGGGACGGCCAACCACGATAAAGACACCGAGGTCTTGAGGCAGGTGGCTGAGGCCTGCCAGGGCAAAGACCTGATTATGGGGCCTCTGGAGGAGGGCGACCACAAGAAAATCGGCGCCGCCGCCATCGGCTATAAGCACACCGTGATTGCCTCGTCGCCGATAGACATCAACCTGGCCAAGCAGCTTAATATCCTGCTGGGCAACCTGGGCGTTCCCGACAATATGATTGTCGTCGACCCGACGGTGAGCTGTATCGGCTACGGCATCGAGTACTGCTACTCGGTTATGGAGAGAATGAGGATGGCGGGCTTAACGCAGCAGGACGAAAAGCTGCAGTTCCCGCTCATCTGCAATATATCCAAGGAAGCCTGGAAGACCAAGGAGGTGCACATCCCCACCGCCGAAGACCCCACCATGGGCGACGCCAAGAAGCGGGGCATACTGCTGGAGGCTATGTCGGCTATGACGCTGCTGCTGGCGGGGGGAGACGTGATGATTATGAGGCATCCCGAAGCCATAAAGCTGGTACGGGAGATGATAACGGAACTGACCGCTAAATAAACAGTCGTAAGTTAAGGGGGGATTGTAGCATGGCTGAAGAAAAAGAGACCAAGAGCATTGACCAGGGAACACTAGAACTGATAGAGAAAGCCGCCAAGGACGGCGTCAACACTACTTTCGATAGGGCGGATACCACCAAGGCCTGCCCCATCGGCTCGGTGGGCAGCTGCTGTAAACACTGCGGCATGGGGCCCTGCCGGGTGCCCTTGCCCAAGGGCAAGGAAGAGACCCCGGAGGAGAAACAGAAGCGAAGGGGCGTCTGCGGGGCTACCGCCGAGACCATCGCCGCCCGCAATTTCATCCGCATGATTGCCGGTGGGGCGGCGGCTCACTCCGACCACGGGCGGGGCGTCGCCGAGCTTTTCCTGGCGGTGGCTAAGGGGGAGGCACCGGGCTACGAGATAAAAGACGAACAGAAACTGCTTCAAGTCGCCTTAGACCTGGGCGTCGAAATCGGCGAGCGCAGTAATAACGATATTGCCGCCGATATCGGCAAGATAGCCCTGGCCGAATACGGCAAGCAGGAGGGCGAGCTGATAACCTTAAGGAAGGCGCCCTTGAAACGCCAGGAATTATGGCGCAAGCTGGGGGTCGCTCCCAGGGGCATTGACCGCGAGATTGTGGAAATAATGCACCGAACTCATATCGGTGTTGACCAGGACTATAAAAGCCTGCTCAAGCAGGGGGTGAGGGCGGCTATCGGTGACGGCTGGGGCGGCAGCCTGCTGGCTACCGAGCTCCAGGATATCCTCTTCGGCACGCCGGCTCCGGTGCTGGGCCAGGCTAACCTGGGGGCGCTGGAAGCGGACCAGGTCAACATCATCATTCACGGCCACGAGCCGCTGCTCTCCGAGATGATTGTCGCCGCCGCCCAGGAGCCGGAGATGGTAAAGCTGGCCGAGGCCAAGGGGGCCAAGGGCATAAACCTTTCCGGTATGTGCTGCACCGCCAATGAGATACTGATGCGGCACGGCGTGCCCATCGCCGGTAACTTTCTGCAGCAGGAGCTGGCCATCGTCACCGGTGCCGTGGACGCCATGGTGGTGGACGTACAGTGCATCATGCAGTCAATCCAGACCGTGGCTGAGTGCTACCACACCAAGATTATCACCACCTCGCCCAAGGCCAAGATTCCGGGGGCCACCCACATCGAGTTCAACGAGCACGACGCCCTCAAGTCGGCTAGGGAAATCGTAAAAACGGCTATCGAGAACTTCCCCAACCGCAAGGGCAGCGTTCATATCCCCGACAACAGGACCGACCAGATTGCCGGTTTCAGCCACGAGACTATCAACTACCTGCTGGGCGGGATGTTCCGCGCTTCCTACCGACCCTTGAACGACAACATCATCAACGGGCGGATAAGAGGCGTGGCCGGCGTCGTCGGCTGCAACAACGCCCGTACCAAGCACAACGAGGCCCATATCACCATGGTTAAGGAACTGATAAAGAACGATGTTTTGGTGATTACCACGGGCTGTAACGCCATCGCCTGCGCCGAGGCCGGGCTGCTCGTGCCCGAAGCCGCTAAGAAATTCGCTGGAAAAGGCCTGGCCGAGGTCTGCGAGACGGTGGGCATACCGCCCGTGCTGCACATGGGCTCCTGCGTGGACAACAGCCGTATCCTCATCGCCGCCACCGCCATGGTCAAGGACGGCGGCCTTGGCGACGACATTAGCGACCTGCCCGTAGCCGGCGCCGCTCCCGAGTGGATGAGCGAGAAGGCGATATCCATCGGGCAGTATTTCGTGGCCTCGGGCGTCTACACCGTATTCGGCGTCACCTGGCCCACCACGGGCAGCAAAGAGGTGACCGACTACCTCTTCAAAGACATGGAAGAAATGCTGGGCGGCATGTGGGCCTTCGAGCCCGACCCGATAAGGGCCGCCGAGCTCATGATTGCCCACATCGATAAGAAGCGTAAGGCGCTGGGCATTGACCAGGCCCGAGAACGGGTGCTCTACGATATGGATATGAGAAGGGAACTGGACGCGGTTTAGCCACCAGATAAGATAAGGGAGGGCTTAAAGACTATGTCAAAGATAATTGCATCGGCTGCCATCAGAGGGGCTCACAAGATTGTAGAAGGAGCGGAGAAGAAGTGGCAAGAGGCTATGGACAAGTGGGGAGCCAAGGAACCGGTGGGCTTCCCCAACACCGCCTACTTTCTGCCCGTAATCTACGGCATGCTGGGGACTAAGGTGGAAAAACTGGGCGATATGGAATCGGTATTGAAACGTTGCAAGTCCCTGCTGCCGCCGCCGGTGAGGGAGGAACACCCTTTGCCCTATCTGGCGCCGGCCCTTGACGCCGGCATGGCCACCCTCTTCGCCGAGGAGCTGGTAGAAGCCATAAGGTACCTGGAGACGCCCGACTTCTATACCAAGACGGAAGACCCCGTCGACGGCAATATCTGGCTGGGCGCCGCCGACGACGTTATTTTGAGGAAGCGGGGCGTCGAGTTCGTTGACGGCACCGCCCCCGGTTTCGCCGCCATTGTCGGCGCGGCCCCCACCAGCGAGATTGCGGCCAATGTCGCCCAGGAGCTACAGCAGAAGAACCTCTACGTCTTCATGGCTTCCGAGTATAACGGCAAGCGTTTTTCCGAGCAGCTGGTGGAGCAGGGGGTGCAAATCGGCTGGCCGACACGGCTGGTCTCTTTCGGCCCCGATATCAGCGCCGCCATCTTCGCCATGGGCTTCGCCACCAGGGCGGCCATGTCCTTTGGCGGCATCGAGCCCGGCAACTACCGCAAGATTTTAATCTATAACAAGGACAGAATATTCGCCTTCGTCCTGCCCATGGGCTTCGTCAGCGACGATTGGTACGCCAACGCCGCCGGCGCCATTAACTGGGGCTTCCCGGTTATCGCCGATACCCCCATCCCCGAGGTTTTGCCCACGGGTATCTGTACCTACGAGCACGTCGTCTCCAATATCCCCCACGACCAGCTGGTGGCCAAGGCGGTGGAGGTGAGGGGCCTGAAGGTCACCGTGGCCGAGGTGCCCGTGCCCGTCGCCTACGGCCCTGCCTTCGAGGGGGAGAGGGTGCGTGGGGAGGACATCTACCTGGAGTGCGGCGGGGGCAGAACACCCATGGTGGAGTGGGTAACCACCAAGCGCATGGAGGAGGTGGAGGACGGCAAGGTAGAGGTGATTGGGCCTGAATTAAGTGATATCGAGCCCGGCTCCCGCCTGCCCTTCGCTATCGCCGTTGAAGTGGCGGGTAGGGAGATGCAGGACGACTTCGAGCCTATTTTGGAACGCCAGATTCACCACCTCATCAACTACGCCCAGGGGGTGATGCACATCGGGCAGCGCGATATCGCCTGGATAAGAATCGCCAAGCAGGCGGTGGAGAAGGGCTTTAAGCTGCAGCACATCGGCGATATCCTTCACGCCAAGCTGCACCAGGACTTCGGCCGTATCTTCGATAAGATACAGGTCAAGCTCTATACCGAGGAGGCTAAGGTAAAAGAGGTCGAGGAGAAGGCGAGGGAGGTCTACCACAAGCGCGACGCCCGCATCGAGGGCATGACCGACGAGACCACCGACACCTACTACTCCTGCACCCTCTGTCAGTCCTTCGCTCCCAGCCACGTCTGCGTCATCAGCCCGGAGAGGACGGGGCTATGCGGCTCCTATAACTGGATGGACTGTAAGGCTTCTTTCGAGATTAACCCCACCGGCCCCAACCAGCCCGTAGAGAAGGGGGAGACCATCGACGCCAAGATGGGGCAGTGGAAGGGGGTAAATGATTTCGTCTACAAAGCCTCAAGGGGTAAGATAGACCACTATAATTTCTACAGCATTGTCAATGACCCGATGACCACCTGCGGCTGCTGCGAGGCTATCGCCGCCGTCCTGCCCATGTGCAACGGGGTGATGACGGTCAACCGCGAGTACACCGGTGAGACCCCCTGCGGCATGAAATTCACCACGCTGGCGGGCACCATCGGCGGTGGCTTGAGCACGCCGGGATTCGTCGGGCACGGCAAGTATAATACCTGCCAGCGGAAGTTCATCAGCGGCGACGGTGGCATCAAGCGCATCGTCTGGATGCCCAAGTCGCTCAAAGAGGAAATCGGCGAAAGGCTCAAAGCCAGGGCTAAAGAAATCGGCATCCCCGACCTGCCTGACATGATTGCCGACGAGAGCGTCGGCGTGACCGAGGAAGAGATTTTACCCTTCCTGCAGGAGAAGGGACACCCCGCCCTGGAGATGGACCCGATACTGGGATAACGGGTTGGGAAAGGAGAGTATAAGAGATGGCGCTTACCGGAATAGAGATATTCAAGTTACTGCCCAAGACTAACTGTAAGGACTGCGGGGAGCCGACCTGCCTCGCCTTCGCCATGAAGCTGGCGGCGGGTAAGGCGGAGCTTTCCCTCTGCCCCCACGTCTCCGAGGAATCGAAGGCAAAACTTTCGGAAGCCTCGGCACCGCCCATCATACCGGTTACTATCGGCGTGGGCGATAGGGTGCTCAAGGTCGGCGGCGAGACGGTGATGTTCCGCCACGAAAAGAGGTTCGAGAACCCGCCGGGCATAGCTATCCTTGCCAGTGCCGATAAGGACGACGCCGAAATCGACGCTAGGCTGAAGCGCTTCAACGAGCTTCAGTACGAGCGGATAGGGCTTACCCTCCGCCCCGACCTGGTGGCGGTTAAAGCGGGGGCTGACGCCGCCCGATTCAAGGCGGTAGCGGCCAAGGTAAAGGAAAAGACCGACGGCGGCATAATACTTATAAGCGATAACCCCGAGGTCATGACGGCGGGTTTGAGTGCCTGCGCCGACCGTAAGCCCTTGCTCTACGCGGCTACCGAGGCCAATATGGACAAAATGGCGGCTTTAGCCAAGGAGAACTCCTGCCCGCTGGCGGTGAAGGCCGATAGCGTGGAGAAGCTGGCCGAGCTGACGGCCAAGCTCAACGAGGCCGGCGTCAAGGAACTGGTCATTGATTCCGGTGCTAGGGGTGTGAAGCAGGCTTTCCAGGACCAGATAATCATCCGCGGCGCGGCGCTGGCCAAGAAATTCCGCCCGCTGGGCTTCCCCACCATCGTTTTCCCCGCCGAGATGACCGATAACCCGATGAAGGAGGCGGTAATCGCCTCTATGTTCCTGGCTAAATACGGTGGCATTATCGTCCTCTCCGATTTCCAGGGCGAGAGCCTCTTCCCACTGCTGGTGGAGAGGCTGAATATCTATACCGATCCGCAGCGGCCGTTAGCCACTAAAGAAGGCATCTACGAAATCGGCAAGCCCACCGACCAGTCACCGGTGCTCATCACCTCCAACTTCTCCCTGACCTACTTTATTGTCTCCGGGGAGGTGGAGGCGAGCAAGATTCCCAGCTACCTGCTGGTCAAGGACACCGAGGGGCTTTCGGTGATGACCGCCTGGGCGGCGGGCAAATTCGTTGCCGACGCCATCGCCCCCTTCGTCAAGAAGTGCGGCATTGGCGATATGGTCAAGCACCACAAGCTGGTCATACCCGGCTACGCTGCTTCGGAGAGCGGTGGGCTGGAAGAGGAGCTTTCCGGCTGGGAGATACAGGTCGGTCCCCGCGAGGGGGCGAACATCCCGGCTTACCTTAAATCGTGGAGTCCATAAGGTTCAGGAGCTTACGGTTCTTAATCTTGAGGAGGTTAAAGAATGATCCTCATTGGCGAAAATCTTAACATAATGTCGCAGACCCTGGGCCCGGCCATGAAGGAGCGCAACCCGGGGCCTATCCAGGAGATGGCTAAGGCCGAGTCCGAGTCCGGTGTCGACTATATCGACCTCAACATCGGGCCCGCCCGCAAGGCGGGAGACGAGATGATGCAGTGGGTGGTCGAGACGGCGCAGGCGGTGACCGATAAGCCTTTATCTCTGGACACCACCAACCCGGTGGCCATGGAGGCGGGGCTTAAAGTGGCCAAGACCAGGGCGCTGATTAACTCCATCTCTTTGCAGCCCGACCGGCTGGAGAAGGAACTTCCTTTCGTTGCTAAGTACAAGGTCGACATGATAGGGCTGCTCTGGGGGGTGGAGGGGATGCCCCGCGACGCCAACGAGCGGGCCATGCTGGCCGTCGACCTTCTCTACAAGGCCAACGAGGCGGGTATCGCCAACGAGGCTATCTGGATTGACCCCATTCTGACGCCGGTTTCGGTGGAGATAAACCAGCTCAAGGCCTGCTTCGAGTTTATGGCTATGCTCAAGGATATCGCCCCCGACTGTAAATCGACCGTCGGGCTCTCCAATATCTCCAACGGCACGCCTACCCACTTGAGGCCTTATCTCAACCGGACCTGCATGATAATGCTGATGAGACACGGGCTTTATTCGGCCATTGTCGATGCCTTCGACACCGAGCTGATAGCTATCGCCCGCGGCCAGAAGCCGGAAATCGTCGAGCTGGTGCACAAGGTGATGGACGGCGAGAGTGTCGACCTCGCTTCTCTGGGAGAGGAAGAGGCTAAATACGCTAAGACGGTTAAAGTTATTACCGGCGAAGCCCTTTATTCCCATTCCTGGCTTGAGGTATAACCTCTACATGTAAAGACGTATTCGTGTATAATAGAAAATATTTATTTTTAAGCGCTTAGAAGGGAATACAGATGAGCCTGCAGCCACTTTTTGAGAAGGGTAAGTTCGTGGTTACCGCCGAGGTTGGTCCCTTAAAAGGCACCGATACCACCGAGCTGATGGAGGCGGTCGAAGTACTCAAAGGGAAAGTGGATGCGGCTAACGTTACCGACCAGCAGAGCTCGGTGATGAGATTGGGCTCGCTGGCGGTCTGTCACCTGCTCAAGACCAAGGGGCTTGAGCCCGTCTTCCAGGTGACCTGCCGTGACCGCAACCGGCTGGCGCTGCAGTCCGACCTCTTGAGCGCCGCCGTGCTGGGCATCGAGAACGTCCTCTCCATTACGGGTGACCTGCCCGTGCTCGGCGATCACCCCGAAGCCAAGCCCGTCTACGACCTGGACTCGGTGCAGCTGCTCTGGGTGATGAATAAACTCAGCGAGGGCTTAGACATGCAGGGTAACGAACTCAAAGGTAAGCCCAGTTTCTTCCCCGGGGCGGTGGTCAATCCGGGGGCCGATACCGAAGCCGCCCGAGAGCTGCAGCTAATCAAGTTGGAGAAGAAAATCAAGGCCGGCGCCAAGTTTTTCCAGACCCAGGCGATATACGACCCCGGCGCCTTCGCCAAGTTCATGAAGCGGGCCGGGAAATTCGGCGTCCCCATCCTGGCGGGAATCATACCCCTAAAGTCGGCAGGTATGGCTAAGTTTATGAACAAGAACGTTTCCGGCGTTTTCGTGCCCGACGCGCTTATCGAGAAGATGACCACCGCCGAGGATAAGACCCAGATGGGCATAGATATAGCCGCCGATTTAATAAAAGAGCTCAAGGATATGTGCCAGGGGGTGCATATCATGGCTATCGGTTGGGAGAAGAAGGTGCCTCTGGTGCTGGAGGCAGCGGGAATATAGGAAATAGCGCTCGATTACAGCATGAAAAACAGTCTAGTGGCAACGGCTGAAGAAAAAAAGGACGAATACGGCTATGACCTCGCCTACAAGATTGCCCGCCAGCGGCTGGCGGAGACGGGCGATTTAGAGCCGCTACGCCGCCACAGTGGCGCCGAGTGCCAGACCGAAGGCGGGCGCAGCCTAATCAGCCTCGACTACCTGAGCCGCCGCTATCAGATTCGTCTGCCCGAAGTCGAGATTTCAGTGGCCGACGGCGACGAAGAGGTGCCCCTGAAGGACCGGATTCTGCTGCTGCACTACCTGCTTCAGGCTAAGGGCACGCCGCTGGCCAATAAGACTATCGCCTACAAAGAACTGCCCGAGGGCATCGTCTATTTCCGCACCTTCCACAAGCGGGCGATAAAGCCGCTGGTCGATAACTTCGGCGATAATCCCCAAAAGCTTCTGGATGCCGCCAGAGCTTTGGGCGGCGTCAAAGCCGATTACGGCGATGTGGCCGTGACCATAAACGCCTTTGAGAAAGTACCGATAACCTTTGTCCTCTGGAAGGGCGACGAGGAGTTTCCCCCTGACGGCAGCATCCTCTTCGATGCTACCGTAACCGACTATCTGTCCATCGAGGACATAAACGTGCTCAGCGAGAGAATCGCCTGGAAATTAGTCAGAGCCTTGAAGGAAGGGAGCTAATCTCCATTGGAAGTTGATTTCGCCCAAGAGTCGGAGAAAATAACGGCCAACTATACGCGTGACAGCGGTAACCTTATCCCCATACTCCAGGAGGCGCAGGAAAAGTTCGGCTACCTGCCCGCCGAGGCGATGCAGGAAATCGCCAAACACCTGAGGCTGCCCGAGAGTACCGTCTTCGGGGTGAGCACCTTCTACGCCCAGTTTAAGCTGACCCCCACCGGACGAAAGACGATAACCGTCTGCCGGGGGACGGCCTGCCACGTGCGGGGTGGGGCGCGCATTCTCAAGGAGATTGAACGGCGGCTGGGCATCAAGCCCGGTGAGACTACCGAGGACATGGAATACAGCCTGGAGACGGTAGCCTGCATCGGCGCCTGCGCCCTGGCGCCGACGATGAGAGTGGATAACGAGACCTACGGTCAGATGACGACCAAGAAGGTTGTGGAGGTACTCGGTGGCTAAGAAAGCGGCTGGTCAGGCAGACAAACAAAAGACCATCCTGGTCTGTCACGGGACGGGCTGCGTCTCCGGCAAGGCCTTCGAAATCAGGGAGGCGCTGGAGAAAGAGGTAGCCAGGCTGAAACTGAAAGACGTGGCCGTGGACTTTACCGGCTGCCACGGCTTCTGCCAGCAGGGTCCCATCGCCGTCGTCGAGCCGGAGGGCATCTTCTACACCAAGGTCACCGTCGATGACGTGCCCGAGATTGTCCAGTCCCACCTTCGCGACGGTAAACCGGTGGCGCGCCTGTTCTACCACGACCCGGTTACCGACGAGGCGATACCCTATCACAAGGATGTCACCTTCTACAAACAGCAGACGCGCATCATACTGCGCAACTGCGGCGTCATCAACCCCGAAAGAATCGAGGACTATATCAAGACCGGCGGCTACGACTCGCTACGCAAGGTGCTGAAAGAGATGACCCCGCAGCAGGTTATCGACGAGGTCAAAGCTTCGGGCCTGAGGGGGAGGGGAGGCGCCGGCTTTTCCACCGGCCAGAAGTGGGAGTTTTGCGCCAAGGCGCCGGGCGACCAGAAATACATGATTTGCAACGCCGACGAAGGCGACCCCGGGGCGTTTATGGACCGCAGCACCATGGAGGGCGACCCCCATACCGTTATCGAAGGGATGACCATCGCCGCCTACGCCATCGGCGCCTCCGAGGGCTATATCTACATCCGCGCCGAGTACCCACTGGCGGTGCAAAGAGTGCGCCTGGCCCTGAAGCAGGCGGAAGAGAAGGGATTCCTGGGCGATAAAGTCCTCGGCTCCAAATTTAGCTTCCACCTCCACGTCAAGGAGGGCGCTGGCGCTTTCGTCTGCGGCGAGGAAACGGCCTTGATGGCTTCTATCGAGGGCAAGCGGGGAATGCCCCGCCCGCGCCCACCCTTCCCCGCCCAGTCGGGCCTGTGGGGTAAACCGAGCAACATCAATAACGTTAAATCGTTGGCCTCGATACCGGTTATTATCGCCAAGGGCGCCGACTGGTACGCTAAGATAGGCACCGAGAAGAGTAAGGGCACCGTCGTTTTCGCCTTGACGGGTAAGATTGCCAACAGCGGTCTGGTCGAGGTGCCCATGGGTTTCCCGCTGCAGAAGATTATCTACGAAATCGGCGGGGGCATACCCAACGGCAAGAAATTCAAGGCGGTGCAGACGGGAGGCCCTTCGGGGGGCTGCCTGCCCGCCAGCATGTTGAACCTGCCCGTTGATTACGAGACGTTGGCCCAGGCCGGCTCGATTGTGGGGTCGGGGGGTATGGTGGTTATGGACGAGGACACCTGCGTGGTCGACGTCGCCCGCTATTTCCTCTCCTTCACCCAAGACGAGTCCTGCGGCAAGTGCATTCCCTGCCGCCTGGGGACGAAACAGATGCTGGACATTCTCAACGACATTACCCACGGCCGGGGCAAGATGGAGGACATCGACCTGCTGCTGGATATGAGCGAGAAGATTAAGTCCGGCTCGCTCTGCGGGCTGGGGCAGACGGCGCCCAACCCGGTGCTGACCACGCTGCGCTATTTCCGTGAGGAGTACGAGGAGCACATCAAGAACCACCACTGCCGGGCGGCGGTCTGCGAGGGCATCGTCAGCGCCCCCTGTACCCATACCTGTCCCGCCGGCGTTGACGCCCCCCGCTACATACGCTTTATCGCTCAGGGCAAGCCGAGCGAGGCGGTGGCCGTTATCAGGGAGAGGATTCCCTTCCCCTCGGTCTGCGGCTACGTCTGTATCCATCCCTGCGAAGCCAAGTGCCGCCGGGGACTGCTCGATGAGGCTATCGGCATTCGAGTACTAAAGCGCTTCGCCGTCGATAACGATAACAATATATGGAAAAAGAACGCTAAAATGCTGCCCGAAACCGGCAAGAAAGTCGCCGTCGTCGGCTCGGGTCCTGCCGGGCTTACCGCCGCCTACTACCTGTCCAAACAGGGGCACAAGGTGACCGTTTTTGAGGCCCTGCCCGAGGTAGGGGGCATGATGAGGGTGGCCATTCCCGATTACCGCCTGCCTAAGGACGTTTTGAAGAGGGATATCGCCGAGATAGAGACGGTTGGAGTTGACATAAAGACAAACACCAGAGTGGAATCCGTCGACGAATTATTCGAAAATGGCTACGACGCCGTTTTCCTAGCCGTCGGCGCCCACGAGGGCCTCAAGATAGGGGTCAAGGGCGAGGATAGTCAGGGAGTGATGGACTGCGTCAGCTTTTTGCGTCGGGTAAGCCTGGGCGAGAAGGTGGAGGTGGGGAAGAGCGTAGCCGTTATCGGCGGCGGTAACGCCGCCATAGATTCGGCGCGGACGGCGCTGCGTTTGGGCGCTAAAGAGGTGACCATCGTCTACCGCCGTACTAAAGAGCAAATGCCCGCCGCCAATGAGGAAATCGAGGGGGCTATCGAGGAGGGCGTCAAGATGCGCTTCCTGTCGGCGCCCCAGGGCATAACCAAGAAGGACGGCAAGCTGGAGCTGGAGTGCCTGGCCATGAAACTGGGCGATATCGACGCCAGCGGGCGGCCCCGTCCCGAGCCTGTCGAGGGTAGCCAGTTCACCATGAGCTTCGACACCATTATCGCCGCTATCGGCCAGAGGCCGGAAATCCCCGCCCGCTTTAACCTGGCGTTGGGCAGGGGCAACACCATCACCGTTGACCCCGATAGCCTGGCTACGGATAAGGCGGGTGTCTTCGCCGGTGGTGATGTGGTCAAGGGACCGGCTTCGGTTATCGAGGCTATTGCCCACGGAAGGCAAGCGGCCATCTCTATCGACAAATACCTGGGAGGAGAGGGCGACATCGAGGAGACGCTGGCTCCGCCCGAGGCGGCGATGAAACCGTTGGAGGAGGCGGAGGAAGAGATGCGGGTGGAGATACCGGCGCCGCCGGCCAAAGAACGGATTAAGAACTTCGAAGACGTGGAGATGCCCCTGAGCCCGAAGATGGCCATAAAAGAGGCTAGCCGGTGCCTGAGATGCGACCTTGAGGAGAGAGAAGAGTAGCATGGCGGAAATCAAGTTAACCATAGACGGCCAGGAGGTCAAGGCCAAGTCGGGGATGACGGTGCTCGAAGCCGCTGAAGCAGCGGGTATCTATATACCCACCCTCTGCGCCGACCCCGACCTTAAACCCTACGGCGGCTGCCGCCTCTGCATCGTCGAGATTGAAAAGATGCGCGGCTTTCCCACCGCCTGCACCACCCCCGCCACCGAGGGTATGGTGGTCAGGACCAACACCGAGGCCGTCAACGAGGTGCGCCGCACCGTCGTCGAGCTGCTCTTGTCCGACCACCCCAGCGAGTGCCTCATTTGCCACCGCCGGGAGCGCTGCGGGCCCTACGACATCTGCCTGCGCAACGTGGCCGTCACCGAGCGCTGCGTCACCTGCGCCAAGAACGGCAACTGCGAGCTGCAGGACATCGTTGACTACCTGGG
>JASFEJ010000003.1:0-27065 GCA_050124895.1 Dehalococcoidia bacterium | reverse complement strand
GAAATAAGCCGCCGGATGATTAACTCCGTCTTCGTCCCCACCGACAAGCAGTTCATCGGGCAGAGGCTGGACGGCACGGGGCTTTACTACTACGGGGCGAGGTAATTCTGCCTGCCCTTCCTTCCAATCGCCTGATAAAACCGCCACACGTTAAGCAGATCACAAAATGACGAATTGTTACCGTTACTGGCCCCTCTTGGACTGTTATGCTATTATTTATTTAAGAAGGCGCTACCTTTCTGAGCGGATTTTGCCTTGCCATTTGGCGAATTATCCCCTAAAGGTGACGCCTTAGATTTCATAGATAAAATCTTCCAATGCTAGTCTTTATTGGTTAATAATGTCTCCCCTCACATATCATCCCAACTCCCGATACTCCGTCCGAGCGATAAGCCTGTCCTGCATATCTTTAGGTGTTTGCACAAAGTAAGCCCAATGATGGGTACTCATGTTCACCAGCAGGTCACTATACCTCTCCGGATTCTTTTGTGCGTCCAATAGCGTGTCCCTGCTAACAACGTTAAATTGAATGTGCCTGCCACCTTTAATGACAAATTCCTTTATCAGGTCTGATAGTTTCCTCATGCCCTCTGTGGTCTCCAGCACTGCCGGATGCAAGCTCATCCCGAATGATATTGAATCCCAGTGTACCTGGTCTACCTTTAGGGCACTGTTGAGTACTGCCTTGGGTGTATGCGTATCACTGCCCGCTATAGGGGACAATGATTCATCGGCTAGTGCTTCCCCCGCATATCTGCCATCAGGTGTAGCTCCGACATTCTTTGCACCCTCGCAGTCCCGCCATCTTGACATGGCGACAGATGCCGGTTTGAATTTCCCTCCGAACACGGTATCAAATTTGACGACGGTTTCAGCAAAGAACTGGTAAATCTCTTTGGCGATCGAGTCAACGTAGTCGTCATCATTACCGAATTTTGGTGCTGCCAAGCACATTTGCCGGATGTCTTCGTATCCCTGCCAGTCCGCTGCTAGAGCCGCCTTTAATTTCTTCATAGTGACTTTCTTTTCATCAAAGACGAGTTTCTTGATAGCAGCTAAAGAGTCAACTACGTTTATTATGGAAATAACATTAAATCCTTGCCCATTCTCGAACAGCATTTTGCGATTAAAGACATCCTTGCCTTCTCTAATGCCATTAAATGATAGTGCCGAAGCAGGCGGATCAGGAAATTGTTCACGCTGAGTCCCCGCTGCCAGGATGCGCCCCTGTATGCCTAGCTCTATAAAATAGTAAAGAAAACCTTTAAACGCAAGCATCAAATCATCGAATGACTTGTAACTTTCAACGTCAATTTTGGGGCCAAGTTGCTTCCCTGTCCTTGGTTCTATTCCATTGTTTAGGAAGAAATCCAGAACCAACGGCACGATGAACTGGCTGGCGAAAAAGAAACGCGAGCGTCCGACTACAGCGATTTCAAGACATGCTGTCATAGCGTAATCTCGTGCCAATCTTATCGGTACACCATTATTAAGCAGAAGATCAATAGCAGAATAATCCCCGAGGAAGCTGGGGATATTGACCCCAGCCTTTAATAATTCCATAGCTTTCATCATAAGAGCATCAGGGGTACCCCCATGAACTCTTAGGGATAGGGCAGGGTGAGGGGTTGGGCACCGTTTTGCTGCTTCCAATACGAGGTATGTCAAGTCGTTGGTGGCATCTTGGCCATCAGGTGTCTGACCACCAATAACCATCTGATCCCATGTTAACTGTGCTTCCTCAATCCGGCGAGGGCTTCCTTGAGGGTGTAGTTGCATAGCCTTTATCCGCAGGCATTGTAATAATTCCAGTGCCTCTTCTTCGTTGATTTTACCCTCTTTAATGTCTTGCTTATAGAAAGGATAAAGGTGCTGGTCAAACCTGCCCCACCACGTATTGGTGCCGAGTACAGTCGAGGTAATAAACCAATAGGATTGCATAGCTTCGTAGAAATTTCTGGCAGGTTTAGCCGGTACTCTCTGGCATGTCTCTGCTATCCGTTCCAGCTCTTTCCTTCGTGTTGGATCTTTTTCCTTTGATGCCATTTCTGTTGCCAGGGCGGAAAACCTACTGGCAAAGTTAATAATCGCTTTTAGGGAAATAATCGCCGCCTTGAGGAAATCCACCTTCTCAAACGCGTCGGCATTTAGTATCCTTGTATTCCTTAACTCTTCTTCAGCTTCTTCCACTAAGCTATTGAGGCCATGCGCAAGTAATTTATCGTAGTCGGGAATAACGCCGGTCTCCCGACCTAAATCCCAGCCATAACCGGTCATTGGCATAACACCCACTTGTCTGGTAAACGGAACTCTTATCCCGCTCTCCTTAAATGACGCCAGTGTCTCGTTATCACGGATCCTTTTCGTAATAGTGTCCCAGATAGTCTTACCCACCCAATACTCATGAATTGACCTTATTTCTGCCGCATCCTGCTCTGAGATAATCCATCCGTCTTTTCTATACGCTTCTATTGCCTCTTCAGGGAATGTTCCCTCAACCTCAACTCCCCTGGGTTTGCTGGCTGTGTTGCCAACAATAAGCTCATCGTCTTCAATAAATATTGATACATTATTTAATACATTGGCGAACGCCTTGGCACGTCTCAAGACCGGCGGTTCACCATCCGTCTGCTTGTACGATTCTGTAAGTAGTCTACCTTTTTCAACGCAGAGAACGCTTTCTTTCCCGTCAAGAGCTCCCTTCAGTTTTTCTATCCTTTTCTTCGTATCCATTATCACACTCCTTAAATGTAATATTTGCGCCACATTATGGATTATTTGTTAAAAAATACTAATGCTACTTTGATAAACACAGGCTGAAATCGTCCTTCCTCATAGTGGCTATCCTAGAACTTAACCTCCCTAACGTCAGGAGCAATAATCAGTTCCGGCTCGGTCAACGCCTGGATTTCCTGGACAGTCCAACCCGGAGCAAACTCCTGTAACACAAGCCCCTCCTCGGTTACTTTAATAACGGCAATATCGGTAACAATCAGGTCGACACACCGGGGAGCGGTCAGGGGGATAGAACACTGCTTGACTATCTTGGGAAGTCCGTTCTTGGTAGTGTGCTCGGTGGCGCAGATAACCCTTTTGGCATTGAAGGCAAGGTCCATGCCACCGCCGATATTACCCACCCCACGACCGGGAGTCATCCAGTTGGCCAAGTCTCCGCCTTCAGAAACCTGGATAACGCCCAGCACCGCGATATCAATATACCCACCCCTTATCATTAAAAACGAGTTGGCGTGGTCAAAAAAACACATGCCGGGACGAGGCGTAACGTACTGGCCACCGGCGTTCACCAGGTCGATATCCGCCTTATCTCCGATATCGCTGGTGTTGACCACCGGCCCGAAGCCTAAAGCGCCGTTCTCGGTATGATAGATGACCTCTATACCCTCGGGTATAAAGCTCGAAACCAGGGTTGGGATACCGATGCCCAGGTTCACCACCGCCCCGTCAAACAATTCCTTGGCTACTCTCATGGCGATTAGTTCTCTGTTCAGGCGCTCTTTCAATACGGTCATCTCCAGACTGCTCGGTTCCCTTAGATTTGGCTAACCCAGAAGTTCCGCTCAAGGTGGCGGGGGAATCCCGGTTCTTCTTTAATCTCGACAATACGGTTCACAAAAACACTTGGGGTGACCACAGCTTCGGGGTCAAGCCCTCCTGTCTCCTCAATGCGGTCGACCTCGGCAATAGTTACCATAGCGTTCATCGCCATCACCGGGTTAAACTGTCTTTGGGTACCTCGGTAGATAAGGTTCCCCATTTTGTCCGCCTTGTAAGCCCGGACCAGTGCGTAGTCGGCCTTTATCGCCTGCTCCAAAATACAGGGTTTGTCGTCGAACCACCTTACCTCTTTACCCTCGGCCACCACTGTTCCGTAGCCAGTCGGAGTATAAAAGGCAGAGATACCCGCCGCCCCACACCTGATTCTCTCCGCTAATGTCCCCTGAGGTACCAGTTCCAATTCCACCTCCCCGGCTAAAATCTGCTGCTCCGCCAGGCTGGGATGGCTGGGCGAGGTAGAGAAAGGGAAGGTAGCTATTACTTTCCTGACCTGTTTGTTCTCGAATAGTATCTTATGGTCTTTATAATCCAGTGTTAAGCCGGTGCCGCCAGCGGTGTTAGCCACGATGGTTAATTCCTTGGCTCCCAGCTTATGTAGGGACTGAATCAAATAGTAAGGGGTGCCCCCGGGACCAGCGAAATTGCCAATCAGTATGGTAGCCCCGTTGGGGATATCGGCTACTGCCTCATCGAAGCTATCGATTACCTTGTTTATTGCCATGCCTGCACCTTATCTTCAATCAGATAGTAAATTTCAGTAGTTGACCTTGTCCTTGCCCTTCAGCCCCAGAATCTCTCTCGCCTCGTCGGGGGTGGCAATCTCCCGCCCCAGCTCCCGGGCGATTCTGACCGCCTTCTCCACCAGCTCAGCGTTGCTCTTGGCCAGCACCCCCTTGCTGATGAAAATGTTGTCCTCCATGCCCACCCGCACGTGCCCCCCCATCATCATGGCCAGGGCGGCCAGGTGGAACTCGGCGGGGTAGCCGGCCCCGATGACCGACCACTTGTAGTTCTCCGCCCCGAAGAGGCGGTCGGCGGTCTGTTTCATGAACAGGACGTTCTCCAGCTCGGCGCCGATGGCCCCCAGAACGCCGGTGACGAACTGCACCCAGATGGGGGGTTTGATTAGGCCCCCCTTGAGGAAGAAGGCCATGTTATAGAGGTGCCCCACGTCGTAGGCCTCGTGCTCCGACTTGGTATCGTTGGCCTGCATCGTGCGGCAGAAGTGCTCGATGTCGGCGAAGTTGTTGCGGAAGATAAACTCCTTGGTGCTCTCGGCAAACTCTTTTTCCCAGGGGTATTTATAGTCCTCGTCCTTATAACGTTTTGTTATAGGATGAATCGAGAAATTTATTGAGCCCATATTAAATGTAGCCAGCTCTGGTTTTAGAGCCGGCACAACTCTTACCCTCTCCTCAGCCGTCATATACATGGTGCCGCCGGTGGTGAAACAAACAATGGCGTCGGTTTTGTCCTTGATTAGGGTGGCAATTTCTCGGTATACCTCCGGGTCGGTAGTTGGCCTACCCGTCTCCGGATCTCTGGCGTGTACATGTATCGAAGCCGCACCAGCGTCAGCGGCTCTCTTAGCGTCTTCGGCTATCTCCTTAGGTGTCAGCGGCAGGTAGGGCGTCTGCGTCGGCAGAGTGATATTTCCCGTCAGCGCCGCCGTTATAATCAGTTTATCCATCTGTTTGTCCCTTCTAAATATTAAGCAGATATACTTTGCTTCTATCCGAAGCAGGGAGTCAACGGGCTGAAGTTCAAGCTGTTTTGCCCTGTTCCCTCTTGACCCAATCAATGAGGTATTCCAAAAGCCTGCTTCTGGATTTCTCCGCCTCTTCGGCAGACCAGGTTTGAAAACCCCTACCCTTTTTGAATCCCAGTTCCCCCTTTTTAACCTTTTCCACCAGTAGGGGCGAGGGATTGGGTGATGATTCAATATGCTTCAGAATATAATCGTGTATAGACAGGGTCAGGTCGAGTCCAACCATATCGGCGTTCTCCAGCGGTCCTAAGACCGGGAGCCGGATACCAAATCCCCTTTTAATCACATCGTCCACACTGGCCGGGTCAGCAATACCATTTTCCACAATAGAAATAGCTTCTCTCCATAAAGCGTGTTGAAGCCGGTTGCCTATAAATCCCGGCACATCCTTCATTACCTTTACCGGATGCTTGCCAGCGCTTTGTAAAAATTGATAGGTGGTTTCTATCGCCTCATCGGCACTATCTTTCGCCTTGATTACCTCCACCAGCGGAATCAAGTAGGGTGGGTTCCAGAAGTGAGTCCCCAGGATTCTCTCTCGATGATGAGACTTAGCGGCGATCTCGGTAATGCTGATTACGGAGGTATTGGAAGCCAGGATAGTCTTTGCTGGGCAGATACGGTCTAAGTCCTGGAAGACCTGCTGCTTTAGCTCCAGGTTTTCCGGGACGGCTTCAATCACCATTTGGGCGGACTTCGCCTCATCCAAATCGGTAGAGGTTTTTATCCGGTCTATGACTGTCTCGATTTCTCCCTCTAGGCCAACCCCTCTCTTAGCCATTGTGGCGAGGTTAAGCCTGACATTTTCAATGGCTTTGGTCAGAATCTCGACTTTGATATCGAGAAGATAAACGTTGTAGTTGGCCGAGGCGAAAGTCTGGGCAATACCATGCCCGATCATTCCCGCTCCGATGACGGCAACTGTCCTGATGTTTTTGGCTTTCACTAAAGACACTTCTTTTTATTCCTTAATCTTTGGTTTCACCAATCTTTGGTTTCACCGGGTGAACAAACAGCTCCGGCGCTAAGGTCTAGAGGTATGGCTCTAATAGTTGACGACTACCAGCATGGTCACCGGTTTATTGGTCTTGTTGATGATCTCCCTGCCTTCGTTAGGGGCCATGAAAATCCCTTCCATAGGCCCGAGGACAAATTCTTCCTCCTTGGTCTTGACAGTGATTTCTCCGTCTAAGACAAAATAGAATTTTTCCATCGGCGAGTCTTCGTAGGCGTATTCCGCCCCGCCGCCAGGGAGAAAGTGGGACATACCTACCCAGAATTTCTGCGCCCCGGTCTCTTCTTTGCCGCTTAGCCTCATGGCCACCATGCCAAAGTGGCCCGGAGCCTCGTAGGGTTTTACTTCATCCAAGCGTACTTTCTTCATTTTCCTCCTTCTGTCCTCCGTGTTCGGTTTGAACTATCGAGGTAAACAAACGGCTGGATGCTTCACCTTTCCGGTAGGCAGCCGCCGTAGCTGTAGGTCCTATCGAGTACATCGTTCAGGTCGTCTTCGTCGATTTCGGCAACACAGCGGGCCATAGAGCCATCGCCCATGTACCAGCGGAGCGGGAAGCAGTTGAACCTGAAGCGCTTGCCGGAGACCTTATCCAGATCTCCGCCGAGGTTTTCAACCCCGACTATGCCGTGCCCCAGCATTAGCTTATGGCAAGGCTCCCAGGTACCCCAGCAGCCGATGGCTTCCAGGTCGCCGAACTTTTTGTCATAGGCTTCCTGGCCGAACACCTTGATGTAGGCGAACTTATCAAATTCGGCATAGGCTTCTTCACCGAACTGCTCAACGTACTCTTCGGTGATAGGCTTGCCCGAAGCGCCGATGAGGTTCATGCGGGTCATGCCGTTGTTGCCCATGGCGGTGTGGAGGGGATGGTCCAGAGCCTGCATGTCCATAGCCACGCACTTTACCTTTTTCTCGACAAACCATCGGCCGGCTTCGATGCCAGTACCGCAGGAATAGTGATAGTACTCTTTGGAGTCGTCAAACTTGCGGTGCATACCGGTATTCAGGCAAACGACCATGCCTTTCAGTTCGCTCGGCTTGATAGCTGCTTTTTCGCAGGCGGCCTCAAGGTGTTTCGGGCCGATCAGCCCCCAGCGCTCAATCTCGATGGGCAGGCAAACGGCGTCGCCGGTGTAGGCATCAACAGGCATTTCGTGGGTGTAACGGGCTCTTTTGCCGTCGAACTCGATTTCCATAACGTGGCGGGGAGCATCACAATGCGTACCGGTGTGCATAGTACAGGTTATCTTCTGCGTCAGAACGCCGCCTTTGGCCATGGTGTGCGCGTTATCGATTACCGGCTTGTCAAAATAAGGCCAGCGGGGAATTTCGACGCTGAAGGGGTGCGTCAGGTCAACAAATACTGTTTTGCCCACAGCACAAACCTCCTTAAATTTCAATGGTTTAACACGCTATTAGCAGGTAGTTACGCCGCCGTCGATATATAGTATCTGTCCGGTGATAAAGCTTGAGGCGGGTGATGCAAAAAATATAGTGGCGCCGACAATGTCCTCCGGAAGTGCCCATTTGCCCATGGGGATGCGCGCCTTCATTGTCCTGGCGAAATCCGGATTAAGCAGGGATTCCGGGGTCAGGGTCAGCGGCGTCTCCACGATGGTAGGGGCGACGGCGTTCACCAGCACGTTGTGCTTGGCCCATTCACAGGCCAGCGTCCGGGTCAGGGTATCCACCGCCCCCTTGCTGGCGCAGTAAGCGGCGTAGTTAGCGGGCAGTCCGTAGCGGCCTCTTACCGAAGAGAGGTTGACGATGCGGCCTTCCCCCTGCTTTATCATATGTCGCCCAACGGCCTGGCAGGTGAGGAAGGTCCCCACCGAGTTGATATCCATCACCCTCTGGAAATCCTCTCTGGGGAAGCTCTCGGCGGGTTTGCGAATGGCCAGGCCATGGGCGTTAACCAGGATGTCTATTTTGCCAAACTCCTTGATGACGGCGTCCACCATAGTCTGCACCGATTTCTCATCGGTGACATCTACGCTCACCGCCATGGATTTTCTGCCCCGGGCTTTTATATCAGCGGCTACCGGCTCGAGGTTTTTTAAGTTGCGGCTGGTCACCGCCACGTCGGCACCGGCATCGGCCAGCCCCTTGGCCAGGGCGATACCGATGCCCCCCGCCCCACCCGTCACCACCGCCACTTTACCGGTCAGGTCGAATAAATCAGTCATATTACGCCTCCCAAATTACTGTTTTACATTTCTCTGATAGTATTCTTTATCCTATTCTATTTTCTGGGTAGAAACGCGGAATATGACATTACCCAGCTACTATTTTCACTCGGGCTTCGCTGCCTTAAATTCGGGTGAATCGAAAACTTCCGTCATAACTTCGTCCGTAGAAACAAGTTGCACTTTTGCCCCGGCTATATTAGCACAAGCAGCACACTCAAGAATTTCCTGGTCCGTGGCACCACACTTCCTAGCGTAAGCGCTCCACATTTTGATGCCATGTTTATCCTTAGGCTCTCTGTTTAAATAGGAGGTTAGCATAAGCATGGCTTTTATCTTGCCGCTTAATACCCCTCTTTCTATCTGATGCATAAATGGATGTGTAAAATAGTCGAGTTCCAAATCCACTATCTGCTTGACAAAGAGCGTATTCTTGCCAAAGAGCATAGATATTATCGGGTAGTCGTCAGGATTAGCACCTGCTTTTATCTTCTCCAGGGCTACACTGACTTCTGCGTGCAAATCATCAGGAGTTTTCTTGAAAATTTCTTTTATTCTTTCGTCTCCAGCCATATTTTGACTCCTTTTTTTGTTTTACCTTGCTATTACATAGTTACCGGGCTTCTTTTCATCTTTCAAAGTAAAGCAACTATGGGTCCTGAGACCTTAATGGTCTCAGGACCCATTACGAGAAATTCTATTTACAAAGCAATATAAAAAACAACTTTGACTATCTTCTTTATATAATGCTCTTGGTATTCTTGAATTCCGGGTCATCAAATACGGCTGTCATTACCTCGTCGGTTTCTACTTCTTTAGATTTTGAATTACCATAGTTAACCGCGGCTGCAGCTTCTAATATTTCGTCGTCAGTAGCCCCCCGCTGTCTAGCCAAAATAGCCCAATGGCCCACTGCCTCGTAGTGCTTATTCGTTAAATATATGGCTATCATGATTAAAGGCCAGATTTTTGGATCAAGTTTCTTTTGCATCTGACGTTCGATCGCGTGCATGGTTGGAGTATGGGCATAATCGCGAATTTGATCCGGCATCCGCTCAGCATATATAGAATGAATAGTATCAATGGGTTGTCCCCAAGATGCTATCATTTCTATACCTGTCTTAGCTTCCCTCATTTTTTTTAATTGGGGATCCTCATAAACTTCGTCTTCCCGCTGGCTCATTCTGCAATCTCCTTTATAATTTATTTCTGAGTTTATTTGGTAAGAGTTAAAAAACACGATGAAAGAGAATAGTATATAGGAAAAGGAAGCTTTCTTCCCTATATACCCTTTGCTTTCAGTAGAGAATATATCAGATAATTTTAATATTGTCAAACAGTTAACAAATAAGTAAATGCATTACTTATTCTATACTACTGCACCTTATTAAGACAAGTCGGTGAGTAGGGAAATAAATGGCTAGAGAAAGAGGAGAAACAGCTGTATCGAGAAAAAAACGGGATGCACAAACCAAGGTAACCATTTACAGGGATTAATAAACAGACTGATGGCCGATATAGGCACCGAGTATCAAATCAGCCGGGTGCAATATTACCAGTGGCGAGGCCGGTTTATGAAGAAGCTACCTTAGGTCTATATAAACACATAGTATACCAGTTACAAAAATAAATAAAGAATACAACTACTTAGTTGTCTAGTTGACAATTATTTGAACGGGTGCTATACTGCGAAGACTAAAAGCTGTTTGGGATAGATCCTTTTTTAAATATATCTTTATATCTGTCTTAAGTTCATCTAATTTAACAATAGTTATGCTGTCTACCAATCCTTGATTTAGATAACGTCATAGTTAAAAAATATTCTAATGAAATTTACTATGCTTATCAAGAAACCGAAGGGAAGCACTAGGCCTGTCGAGGCACTCTGAAAATACGTATTTTCAGAGTGCCTCTTTGGTAATTAATTACGATATAAAACAGCTAGCTTATTTCGCTATTTGGAGCATCTCGAAGATAGAAAAAAGGAGGTTCTAAGAATGCCACAGGAAAGTCTAGAAGAGAAGATTGCGAGCTTGGAAAAGAGTGTTGAGCGTGTACAGGCTGCTCGCGATGTTGAGAACATAATGAATAGCTATGAATATAAACTATTTGCGGGGGGGCTGTTCGAGGAAGTGGTGGGACTTTTTGCCCAGAAAACTCCCGGTGTCACGGTAGAGATAGGTAATTGGGGTGTGTACGAGGGTATTGAAGGAGTCAAGAAGATCTACCTTGGCATGCATAAAAATGACATGTGGGACGAGAAGCTCAATTGTATGCGTCCCGGCATTATGTTTATAAACGCCAATAATAATCCAATCATCGAAGTTGCCGGGGATGGGAAGACGGCGAAGGGGTTGTGGATAAGTCAAGGAATTACGGCTGTACCTAAGCATGGGACTTGGGGTACTGATGACAAGATGGAGGCACGCTGGTTTTGGCAAAGGCGCGCGGCCGACTTTGTTAAAGAGGATGGGAAATGGAAGATGTGGCATTATCATGCATATCCCGTAGTTGATACCCCTTTTGACAGGAGTTGGGTCGATGTAGATGAAAATGAAGTGAATATCAACGCACTTCGGCCTACCACGCTTCCTGATAAATGGAAGGCAGACAAACCCTCTACCTACGTGTGGCTATACAAGCCATCGGCAAGGGTCGAATATGTACCTAGAGCCCCTGAACCCTATGAAACATTTGATGAGACATTCAGCTATTAAATGGATTGAGTCTGAAACCTTAAGCAAAAATTTAAGGATGGTTTAAAAATGAAAACAAAGAGTCTAGAGGAAAGGATTCAGCGTATAGAGGATATCCACGAGGTAACGAACCTCGTGGATACATATGAGTTTAAGCTTGTAGGAGGGCAATACGATGACGTAGTTGAACTGTTTGCCAAAAAAACTCCCGGTGTCAGAGCAGAGATAGGCGAATGGGGTGTGTACGAGGGTACTCAAGGAATCAAAAGGTTATTCGGTAGAGGTGGACTTCACGAATCGATGCAGGGTAACCCTGAGACTGGTATGACCCCTGGCGTTTTGTTCGCGCAGATGAATTCGACCCCTGTCATCGAAATTGCCGGGGATGGGAAGACGGCAAAGGGGTTGTGGTATGCGTTTGGCCATTCCACTTTTCCTGTCGAAGGCAAGCCCGAGCCTCAAGCTCACTGGGTGATGAGCAAACGTGTGTACGACTTCGTAAAAGAGGACGGGAAATGGAAGATCTGGCATTACAAAGTATACGGCATTTTCTACGCTCCTTATGATAAGGGTTGGGTTGATGTAGCGGATACCGCATCAAAGTCCCATAAGGACGCATTCCCCGAGCACCTGAGAGCAGATAGTCCTTGCACCTACCATTGGGTATATAGTCCGTCAAGTGCAGTCGAATATGTGCCTAAAGTACCCGAACCCTATGAAACATTTGATGAGACATTCAGCTATTAAATATGCAGGGTTTAAGTCACTGATTATAAGGTCACGTGGGTTTACAAGATAGAAAAATCAAATTCACAATCAGATCTAAGAAACATTAAACTGTACCAAAATAAATATAGGAGGACGAAATGAAACTCAGAAAAGTTTCGCTTGTAAGCACTCTATGCTTGGTATTGTTGGTTTTAGTTGTCTCGTTGGCATTTGGCTGTACGGCAACTACCACTCCCACGGAACCAGAAACTCCCACGGAACCGGAGACTCCCACAGAACCAGAAACACTGAAAATAGGTGCCATTCTCACGCTTGGCAACTCAACTGGGTTGGACATGTTACACACGCTAGAACTCCAGGCTGCTATGGCCAATGAAAATGGCGGCGTAGAGATTGGAGGGACACTCTATAACATCGAGATAATCGGATATGACAACGGCTTAGACCAGACGACTTCAGTGTCGGCAGCAAATAGGCTTGTCTACGAAGATGAGGTGAAATTCATAATTTTTGATGTCCCCTCAATGGTGAGTGCTTGGATTGACACAACTGAGGAAAATAAGGTAATAGTACTCGGTGCTTCACCCGACTTGGCAAATGAGCTCCCAACGGTCAATTACGGGTTCAACCCTTCCCCTATGAACACTTCGCTTCCTGGTATAGTAGGATGGTATTGTAATGCCTATCCGGATGAGGTAGAGCAAGGTATTGCGGTTGTCCTTCAGGATAACCAGATAGGACACATGTTTGGCGGAATGTATGAAGCAATTTGGGGAGCCTTTGGGGTGACACCAACGAGCATATACTATCCACCCGATCAAACAGATGTGAGTGCCGTGGCTACTCAGGTAAAAACCTTGAACCCGGGTCTTGCCATGACGGCTGGTCAGGGAGGTACAGAGGCAGCCGCTCTTTTTAAGGCCATATGGAGCGCGGGTTACCAAGGAATGTTACTTTGTGGTAAAAGTACGACTGCAGAAACCCTCGTAGGTGTAGCTGGAGCCGAGGCGGTGGAGGGACTTCTTGGTGTGTTGTCTCCTACTGAGGTTGACCCTGCGATAACCACGATGGCCCAGGAATTTAAGGACGCCTGGATAGCCGAATATGGTAGTTGGGAAAACCCAGATACCCTTGGCGCGAACTACTATCTCGCCCTTATAACTGCCCTGCAAATAGCTGGGAGCACGGATACGGATGCAGTCGCCGATGTACTGGCTAATGGTCTGGTATTTGAAGCTCCAGCTGGTACCGGCCAGATGGTCAGCCGACTGGACATAGGGAACGCCCGAACTGTTGATTGCGTCCAAACCCTCTACATGAAGCAAATAATAGATGGTCAGCCGGTTTTGTTTGCCACTGTCTCCGTAGAGGACGTAGCGGCGTATTTCCTTGCTGCCTACCCGCCAGAGGAATAAGTAAGTATTCGCCGTTTTGTATGCCATGTACTAGCATGGGTGGAGAGAAATAGAGCGGTCATGGAGAGCAGTGATACTCTACCATTCACTGCTCTCCGCTCCCCATATAAGATACATAGACTGCTAGGGCTGTTATCTGCAACTACGTGGAGCGATTATGAATAAGGAAGTACTTGGAAAGCTATACCCTTTAATTTTAGTAATTTCTAAACTATACCAGCCTTCTTTAACTTCTTCATCTTAGACGGGCCAAGTCCCATATATTTGAGGTAAATACGCTCGTTTTCATAGCCCACAGGTTGGCAGAGCCACTTTGTCCTGATAGGCGTTTTGGTCATCTTATGTTGCGCCTGGGCGACGATAATCTCCCCGTAAACTGGGTCTTTAACCGGGGTGAATATCCCCCGTTCTAGCCAGTTGGCATCCCGCATCGGCTCCAGAGGGGAACAGACTGGTGCTACCACCGGCGTAATGGGGGCAAAGCGACCCTTCTTAGCATATTCTACAGACATGTTTACTAGTTCCTCATTTGTGTATTTGCGCGTCTCGGCAAAGACCCTCGGCGCCCATCTGTGCCAGGAAACACGGCCCTGAAGGACCCAGCAAAATAGTGCAGACCTCGAGTACTCTGATACCTTTTAATGGTGACGGCTTAGAATGTTTGTTTTCTTTATAATTCCTCCATGTCTGTTCTGTCATATCTGCCATATATAATTAGCTACCTTCCTTACTACTGATGTCCATTTCCCATGTCAGCTGCTTCTCATCGTATGGTGGCAATAGATTACGATGCTGAGTAGCCCTGGCTTGCTCCAGTACCTTACATGCCCGCCTTTCCGAGACCACTAACGTCTGGGATATCTGTAACACCATCTTACGTCTGCGGGATGGGCTTAGAAGTTTCCCCCCGGGAGACTTACTTGAGAATAGTATTATCTAGGGATAGATCGGCTACCAGCTTCTTGGGTCGGGAGTTCTCCTGCTTTAACTCTTTAAGGTTAATCATCTTTGCAAGATATTACTTTTGATGATAAACCTTCATATTCATTAAGTTTTTCTTTTGGTATGTTTACTTCTATTATTGCTTCGGCAGCAGCTTGCCCAGCACAAGTTCCTGTTACATATGGTGACGGTTACTCAATAACTTCCGACGCCTCCAGCATCGACTATAGCTATTCCGAATGGATAATTACCTCGTCTCCCTCCCAAGTATATTTAGTATTTAGGCCTATCCCTCTAGTTATCTTGTTCATGTAGTCATATACTTGTTGTCCCCGTTTGTCATTCTTGAGTATCTCTGGTTGTTCCTCATTATTGATCAAACAAGGCAGGTAACTTACCTTGGAAATGCTCCCACCATCTATAGTTAATTTGGCAATAAAAGTCAGACTTCCCTCGGGATGAGATATATTCTCCGGGTGCTCAGAATCATCGTCGAAACCATATAGTTCTTTAGTGGATTTTCGCAGTCTCTCGAAGAAATCCGCAGGGACACCCTTAAAGGTGACAATAAAATTACCCAACCCGTGAAATATTACCTTCCCTTTATATGTTTCGATGCCTTTGAGCATATGAGCATGCTCACCTAGGATTAGATCAGCTCCAGCATCAAGGGCGGCATATGATATTTGCTGTTCATACGCTGCCAATTCCATCGGCCTGAACCCCAAGCCCTTATGGAAATTAACCACAAGGACATCACAAAGGGGCCTAAGCTTACGGATATCATCTATCATATCTTGCAAACTTCGGGGTTCAGCGGCGGTGAAGACCCTCGGAGGAGATCCAGGGCAGGGTTCAGCCAGTTCATATTCGGTCAGTATACGCACGTAGGCACAACCCGGTTTGATTGCGTTAGCCCATGACTCGGGTGGGCCGACACAGTTATAGGCCAGAAATCCGAAGCGCGTACCATCACGTTCAATGATAGCCGGGCGCCTAGCTTCCTCAAGAGTCATCCCGGCTCCCGTAAAAGCTATACCGTGCTTTCGAAGACCGCTAATAGTATCTTCTACACCCGGTATGCCTGAATCCCAAATATGATTAGAGGCAAGAGAAACCACATGAAAACCGGCATATTGAAGCGCTTTAATACCACGTGGGTCACAAGGTGGACTTGGTGTATAATCAAAAGAACTTCTTGCGCATGTAATCGCACTTCTTGAAGTAGAAGGAATCTCTTCCTGCCCAAATAAAATATCAGCTGACCTCAGCACAGGCAGCACCCGGGCGAATAGGAACTCAGGTTTCGGATGTGCATGGATCACGTCTCCAACAGCTAACATTATGAGGCTCTTTTTAGCCATATCTATCCTCCCTTACCCATCTGGCTTATCTTAAATAGGCGAAATTATCATCATAGAAGCTATAACGTTCTGCTGAAACATATTACGCCTCATGTGAAGTCCGGGCTATGATTTCACTCTGAAGACTAAATGGCATATCCGCAAAACAGGCTCTATATCCACCTACTTTTACTATTAAGCTTCGCCATTTCTCAGAATGTTTTTTGGGGGCGGAGCATCACTACCTATTTAGTAGCTGAATGTCTCATCAAATGTTTCATAGGGTTCGGGCGCTTTAGGTATATATTCCATTGCACGTGTTGGACTATAATGCCAATGGTAGGTGGTGGGTTTATCTGGTCCTAGATTTTCAGGGAGCAGGGACTTATTGAACCCCATTCCGACATCCGGATCCTCTAAATCTGCCCAACTCTTATCATAAGGACAGCAGAACACGCCGTACACATGGTAATGCCATATCTTCCATTCCCCATCCTCTTTTACAAAGTCGTACGCACGTTTGGTCCATAACCAAAAAGCTTTCGGCTTGCCGTCAATAGGAACAGTCTTATGTCCAGACGTAAGGAACAAACCCTTCGCTGTTTTCCCATCTCCGGCAACTTCGATGATAGGATGCATATTCGCCTGCGAGAACATTATGCCGGGGATCATACCTTTCTCGGAGCTACCCTGCAACATTTCGTGGACTCCACCCTTGCCGTATAACTTCTTGATTCCTTCAGCGTTTTCATAAACGCCCGAATTGATTAACTCTGCTCTGACACCGGGAGTTTTTTGGGCAAACATTTCCACTACATCATCATACAACCCTCCCACAAGCTTGCTCTCATATCTATTCACGAGGTTCGATATCTCGTGAACATCCTCTAGGCGCTGAATCCTTTCCGCTAAACTTTTCTCTGCCATTTTTAAAACCTCCTTGTTTTTTATTCTAGCGATACTCCAAATAGCTAAAAGCCCTCTCAAGACATGTATCTTCAGAGGGCTTCGACAGCTCTAGTCTTTCCGTGGCTTACTCCCAGGTCTTTTGTTTCTAGCCACCTAAGTATATCTTCTTGGCGTAATCTACCTGTGTTAAGTCGGTGGATTTCGTTACAAAGGCAATTTTGCCATTCTCAAGCACAAATACATTATGGGCAATACTAAGACCTAAACGAAGATTATGTTCAACTATGATAATGGTGATACCACTTTGATTAATTCCAGTGACAATATCAGCCACGTCGCTCACTACTGAAGGAGCCAGCCCTTGTGAAGGCTCATCCATTAAAAGCAGTTTCGGCTTAGTCATTAATGCTCGAGCAGTGCCTAATACTTGTTGCTCACCACCGCTTAAGTTGCCGCTTTTTTCCTTTAGTTTTTTTCTCAGCACGGGAAAACGTTCAAATAAAGTTTTCATGTCTTCAGCTACCTGACGCTTATCCTTACGCGCATAAGCACCTAGCTTTAAGTTGTCATACACGGACATAGGTGCAAAAACGAATCGTCCCTCTAGCGTTTGTGTGATCCCCAACTTAACAATTTTGTGCGGAGGCATTCCGTCTATCCTCTTGTCTTCAAACCAGATGCTTCCGGAAACGGGGTGGTTTAAGCCGGATATCGTCTTCAACAATGTACTTTTGCCTGAACCATTAGCACCCAGCAAAAGGCTTATTTCTCCCTCCGGAATGTCCAGAGAGACGCCTTTTAACACTTCAAGTTCTCCATAGTTTACAAATAGGTCCCTGACACTAAGCAGCATTAGTCTTTCTCTCCAAGGTAAGATTCAACTACCTCTTTATTTGCTCTTATTTCATGCGGTGAGCCTTCAGCCAGCTTTTTCCCGTAAGCTAGCACTACGATTCTATCACAATAATCCATAATCGCCTTCATATTATGCTCAATTATTATCACGGTAGTTCCCAAGTTCCTTACTCTAGTAACTAGTTCCATTACCATATCTACCTTGTCCCCAGACAAAGTGGTAACCGGTTCATCCAACAGCATTAGCTTAGGCTTGGTAGTTAAAGCTATGGCAACGGCAAGAAGTCTTAAATAGCCACTGGACAGTTCCTCAGCAAGCTTGTCTTTGTGTGGTGTCAACCCCACAAAATCTATGATTTCCATAGCTCTTTGTTTTAGCATTTCCTCTTCTTGGCGAGCGGAAGGACTGCGCAGTAATCTTTTCCATATACTTGTTTTATATCTCATATGATAGCCGGTAAACACGTTTTCAAGAACTGAAATCTTCTTTAATGAGGCTGCTCCCTGAAAAGTCCGGCCTATCCCCAAGTTCGCTATTTCGTGCGCTTTCAATCCGGTTATGTCCTGACCATCAAATATTATCTTGCCACTATCAGCAGGAAAATATCCACTAATCACATTAAACAAGGTGGACTTCCCCGCCCCGTTTGGGCCGATTATCCCCAATATTTCGGATTCGGTGACATTCAAGCTTACCTTGTCAAGAGCCACTAGCCCGCCGAATCGCTTTGTTACTTCCTCAACCTGAAGTATCATACTGACCTTGCCTTGCCTCCAGACAGTAAGGAGCTAATCGCTTTCCTTATCTTGGGAATGTTACTCCGGTACTTGCCTAAACCTAATAGCCCCTCAGGTAAGAACAATATCAACAATATTAGAACCAGACCGTTAAATATAGGTGATACCTCCCTGGCTATACGTAAAAACTCAGGGATAAAAGTCATCACCGCCGAGCCGACAAAAGGCCCTAAAACTGGAAAGCTTAGCCCGCCCAGAATAGCATAAATTTGTACATAGATGTTCTGCCACATTCCGAAAGTATTGGGCAGAATGAACCCTTCGTAATGGGCGAAAAAACTGCCTATTAGCCCACAGAGGGTGCAAGATAGGACAAATGACAGCATTTTGTACTTGAATATGTTTATGCCTAATGATGCTGCTACTCGGGGATTCAGGTCGATTGCCGTCCAGGCTCTACCTACCCAAGATGAATAGAAGGCTTTACTTATCAGTAGAATAACCACAAACAAGAATAGCCCTAAATAGAGAAAAGGCACGTGGGAATCAAAAGTTATGCTAAACAGTCCCCCAAAACTTATCGACTCCGGCGGAGGAATGTTTGGAATACCATTCCATGCGCCTAAAAAGGAGATACTACCGACTAATACATTGAATATCATACCTATTACTGAGGTAAGTATGACAAAGCTCAGTCCGCTAGCCCCACTGCCGATTAAGAAATAGCCGATACCCAAGGCAATAACGCCTGTAACTATGGCAGATACAGGCATACAGAGCCAGACATTCATGTGTAGCTTTGTTGCTAGTAAGGCGGAGGTATAAGCCCCAATACCCCAGAAGGGAACTATGCCCAAATTTACTAGCCCTGCTCTCAGCGTCATGACGAACATCATCGCCAGCACGGTGTACACTACCATGACAATAAGCAGGTCTAAATAATAGGGGGATTTCTCGAATAGTGGTATTAAGGCATAGATTACACAGGCTACAACCAGAGCGACTAAACTTTTATGGCGTGTAATTGTTTTCATAACACTAAACATCTATATCTACACCACGGCCCATGAGCCCGTTAGGTCTGAAGTACAACACAATACCAATAAACAGGAACAGATAAATCTGAACCGTACTGCCTATAAAATATTGGCCAAAGCTTAGGACCTGACCTACTATCAGTCCTGCTAAAACCGCCCCCGGCAGGCTATCAATACCGCCTAACATAGTCATTAGCATAACCGTCCACAGCACATTATTGCCCATCTCGGGAGTAATACCATAGCTGGGTGCTAGAAGCCATCCGGCAAAGCCGGCCAAGCCACAGCCCACTGCCAAAGCCAGCATATATGATAGGGTGGTGTTTATTCCTAGCAAAGCGGCCGCTTCTCTGTTATAGGCCACGGCGCGCAAAGACCGGCCGAAGTTAGTTTTCTCATAGACAAAGAATAGGAATAACGTAATGGCAATGCCCATCACAACAAGCGCCAGCTTATCGCTGGCAATATTAAGACCAAATGGATGAAGTATGCCTCCAAACACAGGCGGGATACTCTGGGGTGTTGAGCCATAAATTAACATCCCCCCTTGGGTAAGGACCATCAACAACCCCACGGAAGCTATTAAAGTGGCTAAAAACCCACCTCCCTTGGTTCCCTGGAGACGCCGAAAAATCAAGAGATAACTCAACATTGATATTATGCTAGAACAAGCTACCGCGGCAATTACAGCGATAAAGTACGGGAAATTCAAATAATGCATACAGTACCATGTAGTATAAGCACCAATCGTATAGAAAACAGCGTAAGCTAAGAAGAGTATCTTGCTGGTGCTTACAATAACAACGAGACCAGCGGCGAGGATGACAAAAACTAACCCCATCACTATCCCATCGAATATCAACTGTCCGATTACCATCGCTACACTCTTTCAAGGACGCAAAGTTAGCGAAAAATTGCCATTACCGCAACTACTGCTCTTATCCCTTGAATCCAAAGAATTTATAGCTAAGCGCCGTAAAAGTTTTCCTCCACGTGGCGTTCTCAAAGTCTGTTCCTAGCAATTTGAGAAGATAATAAATCTCTTCTTTAAAATACATTTCAATTTCCGTTTTTACCCTTTGTCACTTTACCTTGAATATCTGTAACACTACCTTTATAAAAAGTCCATTATTTCATCACAATTTCAATCATATTTTGCGGCAGTAGCAGATGATATATCCTGTCTCAGTTTTTGTCAAGGAAGGGTTCTGCTCTGTTCCTCAAAACAACCAAGCAGGAGGGTGAGGACTTAAGCAGAACCCGTTTTGTTCTTAACAACCTCTCAAAATTTCGGTCACTATACCACTGGGGGATTATTGAGTAGGTTCTGGGTAGACTAATCGGAAATAAGCAATTACCTCTTCAGGAGGTATAGTAGCAATCAAAGTTGCCTGTCCGTCTCGTATTTGTTTCAGGTAAATGGTGCCGGCGCAATCAACAGTCCGGCTGTTTCCCAGGTCCGGTCGACTCATCATCTGAGCGTAACCCTCCAGGGTGTCAAATTCCAAACCATTAGCAAGTACATCGGCAACTGCGTCCGTATCCAGACTGCCAGCTTCCTGCAAGGCAGCTATAAAGGCACAATAAGTGACCGTTTGCGTAATGTCCGGAGAGGTCCACTCACCATATTTGTCTATCCAGGCATTCTTAAACTCCTGAGCCGCCTCAGTTAACGCCGGGTCAGGGTCAGTAGCGTTCATCCTACATATTAGTCCCTCTACCGCTTCCCCAGCTGCGTTTACATAGAGGTCTGTGCTCGGACTAGTAGAAGTAAAGAACATCCCCTCGTACCCTGCAGACCACACCGACTTGAAAATATTAGCGTCTGTTGTACTTCCGTTACCCCCCGTAGTGAAACAACCGGGGTTCAAGGTCTTTACCCTAGTAGCCATGGAACTCAAATCTGCCGCACCTTCTGGGAAGAATACGTCCGTCGGCTCCACACCAAAGGCTTGCCACAGTCCTCCAATCATTTGGGAAAACATGCGTCCTAACTGGTTATCCGCGTAGGCAGATACGACACCTTGCGCTACCACATCTGGATAGTTCTCACAAAACCATCCTGTCACAGCAGGATCCCCACCATTCTTAAAGGTAGGGTTGAAACCGTAATGGACTGTTGGGAGCTCATTCGACATATCGGGCGAAGAGCCGAGTGCTAGTACCTTATTCTCCTCGGTTGTGTTAATCCAAGCACTCACCAGCGCGGGGGCACCAAAAATTATGTATTTCACTTCATCTTCGAAAATAAGCCTATTTGCTGCCGCCACTGCAGTTGGCTGGTCCGAATTACCAGTGTCATATGCAATTATTTGGACATTATAGAACTCGCCTCCAATCTCTACACCACCCCTTTCATTGTCCATATCGGCCTGCACTTCTAACACGTGCAAAGCTTCCAACCCGGTTGAGCCGCCTAAGTCGTTAAGAAAACCTATTTTCAGCGTTTTTTGCGGTGTAGTTGGTTGAGCTTCACAACCTAACGCCAACGAGGTGGTTAGAAGTAGTAATACGAGGACTAGATTAACTAAAAACAATTTTCCAAGTTTCATTTTACCTCCTAATTCTACTATATTTTGCGAGATAGCTTATCACATCATTTTTACTTTGTCAACCAGTCAACTAATTAGTTATACATTTTATTTATTATTGCCAAGGGAATACCCTGCTATTGATATTGATGCTTCCATAGGAAGAGCCAGAGTCATCAGTGTTCTGAAAAGGTTAGTAGAAATAAGAGGTCTGCCCGAAGTAATTACGATGGATAACGGATCGGAATTTACCGGTCATTATCTGGATTAACGGGTTTCCCTAAAGGGTGTAAAGCTTAACTTCATCCGACTCGGCAAACTAATTGAAAATGCTTTTTCCGAAAGCTTCAACGGCAGATTAAGGGACGAATGTTTGAATGCCAATTGGTTTATGGATTTGAAGCATACTAGAGAAATAATCGAAGAATGGAGGAGGGATTATAATGAGGTCAGCCCACATAGCTCATTGAACAACAGACACCTATAGAGTATACTAGAATAACGACCGGACTCTAAACGATAGTGATGCCAATTAAGGGGTAAGGTCACCAAGTATCCGCTTTAATGAGGGCCTGAGAAGGTTGAGAACAGGACAGCTATATATTAAAATTAGATTAGAAGATGTATTGTACCTTACCTAATACGCTGACCGTAAAGTCGTCGGGAGTTTATTAAAGGTAATATCCGTAATTAGACGGATTATTATTTTGGGAGTGAGATAATGAATAAAACCAAGAATAATGAACCTCATGATTCATTAGTCGATTCAAGATGGGCTATCGATATACAAAACATGATTGCTAGAGTTAATACGAATCACCAAATTCACATAAATAAATTATGTTCTGGTCAGCATATTACTACTCTTGGAAATAGTATTCTCCGTGAGGTGTATGAAAAAGGTGGTAAGATGTGCCAAAAGACTCTAACCCTTAGACTTCCGGTGACTAAACAGGCTGTCACTAAGACTTTGAAGAATCTAGAAGAACTTGGATTTGTAAAAGCGAAACACATTGCTAATGACCGCAGGAGAAGGGAGATTCGATTAACTGAGGAGGGTCTTTCTGTATACATCAGCAGTTTAGCTCTATTAGATTCTTTCTTTGAAAAATACACAAATCGTATTAGCAAGGAAGAAGGAGAGGTTTTACTTACTTTGTTAAATAAGTTAAATAAATTCTATAAAAGAGAAATTAACAAATTTAACAAATTGAATGCGTGATTCTTGGACATCATTTCAATAAAATGGTGTCGTTAATTAAAGAAGCAAATACTCGCTTGAAATGAATCCAAGGTTGCCTGTCTTCGCGAAATTTTGGGATTATTTGCCGGGGAGAGATTTGAAGGAGGAACTACCTATCACCGCCTTTAAGCCCGAAGAGTTCGCCATCGTTGTCGACTAATAATCGCTAGTTCTGCAGCTTAGGTATTAAAAGAGGCTTCTGTGCAATATAGTATCTAGTTGGATAACTCGGGAATATCATTGGTTTCACTACGACATTTCCCATCAAGGTTATTGATAAATGGTTTAACCCACAAAAGATCTTTCCCCTCACAAAACCATAACAGCAATAATGCTTTTTGCACTTAAGAGGGAGTTCTACCTACCGTACAGTATGGTGGGCGGTACAGGACTTGAACCTGTGACCTCTTGCGTGTGAAGCAAGCGCTCTAACCACTGAGCTAACCGCCCCGAACCTGTATATTTTAACCCCAAAAATCGGCTTTGTAAACTTAACTTCAGCGCACGTGGACGATCAGTTTTTCCTCGTCGTAGTCGGGGTAGCTGACGGTAAGCTCATAGCTGCCGGCCCAGCCGCTAAAGGTCGCCTCCCCCGCGGCGTCCGTGGTCACCGTACCCTGCGAAAACAGGGAAAGCCAGAGCTGCCTCATCGCCTCATGAACGAGCCGTTCCTCACCCGCTATAATCTCGTTGTCCTCATCACGATATCCGGTGGTAAAACCTGTAGTCAGCTTAACGTCGTAATCCAGGCCACCCACCTCCGGCTCGATGAAATCAAGCAGGTCCCAGTGGACGCCGCTGATGCGGGGATTAGAGATAATGTAGTCCATCAGCGCCAGGCTCTGCTCCCGCTGCCATTCCTGGGAATGCCCCTCTGGATTAGGATAATAGGGAAAACCGCCCTCGCCGTTGATATTATTCGGGTTGGGGTCCAGTGCCGCCGGCACCACCGGCTCCTCGGCCAAAAAGCCTATCCAGCCGATGTAGATATCCCTGTCGAAGCGTTCCAGCGATTCCAGAAAACCGCGGGCGTCTTCCCAATCGCCTTTAGAAAACCAGCCGAAGGGCTGAATGATGACGGCGATGATATCATAGTCGATTCGCTCCGCCCTCTCCAGGAACTCCGTCACCGGCAGCTGGTATCGGTCCTGGGCCACCAGCTCCGGGTTAATCTCCCGACCCCAGTCCATGAAAGGGCTCAAGTCCTGGGCGGCCACAGTGACCGCTATTTTAGCGTCCGCGTCGGCCTCCTTGATTACACTGGTCAGTTGCCCCAACCAGTCGATTATTTCCTCGTTGGTCATGCCGGTGTTAGGCCCCAGAGAGTTGATTTCCAGCTCGATCATGTAGAAATCGGGGCGGAACTTGAGGTGCCCCAAAAGCGCGGCGACAAACTCCAGGTATTCACTTTTGGCCTGCTCCAGGTCATTCTGGTCAATCCACTCGGGATAGCCCGTTTCGGTGAAGGTATCCATCCCCTCCCCGACAACAGAGGCGCAGGTAGAGATGACCCCCAGCCTCAGGAAAACGTGCTCGGCACCCGTCAGCAACTCCCCATCGGAGTTTAGCTCCCCGATCATCTCAAGACCGTCCCAGTCATAGACGTCGTCCTGCGGCTCCAGTAACCACCACTCATGATCCAGATAGATACCGGCGGTGTTACTGCCCGCTTCCAGGCTACCCGGGTCCCAGTACTCCCCGACGTTATACATGAAGTCCTGGCTTATCTGCTCATAGGCGACCTCAGCCCCCTCCAGCGGCAAACCGCTCTCATCGCTGACCGTCACCGTCACCGCCACCTCCCGACCCCCCTCCACTTCCTGGAAGGAAAGCTCCACCGCCAGCTGGGGTCCGCCGGCGCAGGCCGGCAGGAGCAGGCTGCCTAGTATCAGGCAGGTCAAAATAATTAAGGCTGATTTCATAATGCCCCATTATACACTATAAACGGCGCCAAACAACCGCCTTATACCCCCCAATCCGTACCATCTCAGATTCAAACGCCTACTTAGTGCATAGCTATTGCATATTTAATGCATTAATGTTATAATACCCGAATAATGAACGGCAATCTGGAGCAAATCAGGAAAAGCCGGGTCCTCTCCCGCAAGGAGCTGGCGCGGCAATCTGATGTTGACGAAAGCACCATCTATCGGGCGGAGCACGGCCAGACCAAGCTCAGGCCGAGCACGGTCAGGAAACTAGCCCGGGTACTCGGCGTGCCCCCCGACCAGCTAATCAGCGAACAAGGGAGGTTCAGCCTGTGACCATTACCTCAGAGATAAGACAGACCGTTTCTTCCCCCAGAGTGGCTGAAGTGAAGCTCTGCGTTATTCTCCCCGCCCGCAACGAGGCCGAGACCGTAGCCCGCTGCGTCGAAACCGTCCGAAAGAGCCAATACAAACCGGAAATAGTTGTCATTGACGGCAACTCCTCGGACAGTACCCGGACCGAAGCGAAGAGCACCGGTGCCGCCGTGGTCAGGCAGAGCCGCGACCTCTTCCCGGCCAAAGGCGTGGCCATGAAAGACGGCGTCAGGGAAGCGCTAAAGCTAGGTGCGGACTGCATCATGTTCCTCGACGCCGATATCACCAATCTGACCCCAAAATGGGTCGACCTCCTGGCCAAGCCGGTGATGGAAAAAGCCTGCGATATGTCCCGCGGTTACTACCAGAGAGCCAACTACGACGGCGCCGTCACCAAGCTGGTGGCCAAACCGCTCTCCGGGGTCTTCTTCCCCGAGATTGCCCACTTCAACCAGCCCCTCTCCGGCGAAATCTGCGCCACCGCCGAACTCTTCCGCAAGCTTTCCCAGAGTCAAGACTGGCCCGATGGCTGGGGAGTCGATATCTGGCTGCTCATCGAATCGGCCATGAACGACTATCGTATCACCGAGGTCTACCTGGGAAACAAGGTACATACCTCTCGAAACAACTACGAGAAAGACGTCAGCAGCCTGAGTAAGATGGCAGAGCAGGTCTCGCTGACTACCTTCAGGGAAGCCATAAAATTCAAGCGGCTCGATAACCTGAAAAAGGTCCACCTCTAACCTGCCGCTACTACCCAAAGGGGCGATTGACAGCTGGCATGACGAAGCCTATTATTAAAAATAAAGCTAAAGGCAAAAACCCGGTAAATAAAATGAAACTTAGTAGAATCGTTGGCGCCCTGGTGTTAAGCCTTATCCTTGGCCTGCTTATACCCCTCCTCCCCACCCCCGCCCACGCCGCCGAGTATATTTTCTTACAACCCTTCGAAGGCGAGATCGGCGACTGGCTTGAAGTCAGCGGCTCCAACTTCAGGTCAGACGATACCGTCTACTTCTACTTCTCCAGCCAAGAAGCGGCCGTAGGCGACTCAATCGACAGCGAGGTCACCGCCTACGAGCACATATTCACCGCCTATTCCGGTGCCGAGGGCGACTTCGGACATACCTACGGCTTTTATCTACCCGACGCCCTCGGAGACGGTGCCGGTATCGAAGACGTCCACAGCGGCGTCTACTATCTCTACGCCGTTTATCACCGCAGCTACGAAATAGTAGCCTATTGCGACTTCCTCGTGCTCGACGGCGAAATCATCCTGGACATTACCGAGGGAATCGTCGGCACCGAGGTCGAGATTAGCGGCACGGGCCTTCGCGACGAACAGGCAATCACCATCGAATACGAAGGAACAGCCATCCCCATAACTGAAGGCGACAGCCAGAGCGATGACAGGGGGAGCTTTACCTGCAAAATCATTGTCCCCGAAAGCTCGGCGGGCAGCCATGTAATAACCGCCATTGACGAATCGGGCAATACCCCCGAGACCGAGTTCACGGTGATACCCACCATAACCATTAACCCGACCGAACAGTCAATCGGCAACGAGGTGCAGGTCAGCGGCACGGGCTTCGCCACCAGACAAAACATGACCATCACCATCAACGACGAGGAAGTGGAAACCATCCCCCTCACCCTCACCACCGACCACAACGGTAGCTTCGAGGGCAGCTTCATCGTGCCCGTCCGCGGTACCCACGGCACCAAGACAGTAGAAGCCAGCGACAACAGCCTTAACGAAGCCGAGGCGCCGCTGGC
>JASFEJ010000002.1:0-27185 GCA_050124895.1 Dehalococcoidia bacterium | reverse complement strand
GCCCGGCTACAACAATGCCCGGTCATCTCATATTCCTGTACCCGCGCCTGGTCGGTGCTCCAGATGAAGGTGTCCTGTATGGAAACGTCAACATGCTGGCCCTGGCCGGTGTTTAAGCGGTAAAAATAGGCAATAAACGAGCCGACAGCGGCCTCAACACCGGCATGGGTGGCGGGCTGGGGAAAGCTAATCCAGACCGGCGGGCGGTCGGCATCGCCTGTGGTGAAAAGCCCGCCGCTGGCGGCCCAGGCGATAAGGTCACTGCTGGCGTAATGAGCCTTGGGCCCGGTTTGTCCGAACGGGGTGATGGAAGTAAGGATAACACCGGGGGCGAGCTTCTTTAGCGCCTGATAGCCTATACCCAGGCTATCTAAAAAACCGGGACGGAAGGACTCAATGATAAAATCAGCGGTTTTAGCCAGGCGCTTAAAGATTGGCTGTCCATCGGCAGACTCGAGATTTAGTGTTATGCCCCGCTTACTGGTGTTATAGGCAAACCAGAACAGGCTCTTTTCGGCATCAGGTATATCCTTATAGAAGGGGCCGATACGTCGGCTGGGGGAACCACCCGGAGGCTCAATCTTGATGACATCAGCCCCCAAATCGCCAAAGATCTTGCCGCAGATTTCACAGCCGCCTTCGGCCAAATCCAAAACACGTAAGTGTGACAGGGTGTCTTCGTTTTTATCGTTATTCATCATTGGTTAAATAGTCGTGAAGAAGCGTAGGCAAAAACCGCCCAACGCCGTCATCACCTGACGGAACCGGTTTATGGGTGAGGCGGCCTATTGCGGTCCCGGCATCTCCCCGGGCAGGGCGAGCGATATCAGCTTGACCTGAGTATATTCTTCCAGGCCCAATACCCCGTTCTCTTTACCGCAGCCGCTCTCTTTATATCCGCCCCAGGGTAGCTCTGACCCGAAGAGCAGATGGTTATTAATCCAGACAGTGCCGGTGCGCATGTCGTTAGCATAGGTCACGGCCTTGCACGTATCCGCTGTCCAGATTGAGGCACACAACCCGAAATTAGAATCATTGGCTAACGCGGGCACCTCATCACCAGATTTAAATTTCAAGAAGACCGCCACCGGCCCGAAGATTTCCTCCCTGGCAATGCGCATATCCTGAGTAACATCGGTAAAAACGGTTGGCATAATGTAAAAGCCTTTATCCAGAGGTGGTTGGGTAGGCCTCTTGCCCCCGAGGGCAAGCTTAGCCCCTTCCTCAATACCTATCTTGATGTAACCCTCCACTTTGTCGCGATGCTCCGCGCTGACTACCGGCCCCATGTCCGTCTTCTCATCGTTGGGGTCGCCGACAACGACATTCTTGGCACCGGCAACGAACTTCTCCACAAATTCATCGTAAATCTTCTCCTGGATGTAGAACCTGCCCGGAGCAGCACATACCATGCCGGTGTTGAAGAAGGCGGCAAATAAAGCGTTGCCCAGAGCGGCGTCGACATTGGCATCTTCCAGGACAAAGAACGGGTTTTTACCGCCGAGCTCCAGGAAAACTTTCTTCATGGTCCGGCTGGCGACGGCCATTATGTCCTTTCCCGACTCGCAGCTGCCGGTGAAAGATATCATGTCCACACCGGGGTGGGCGGCCAGGGCGGCGCCAGCGGTACTGCCAGAGCCCGTTACGATGTTCACTATTCCCTCGGGTATGCCCGCTTCCTCCAACACCTCCCCAAGCTTGAGCGCCGTTAGAGAATCAACGCTGGGGGGTTTAACGATGCAAACATTGCCCACGGACAAGGCCGCGGCCAGCTTTTTAACTATCCCCAACAGAGGAACGTTCCAGGGTATGATAAGGGCGCACACGCCCATCGGCTCCCGCTGGAGGTAAATCAGATTACTGGCGTCGACCGGAATAGTCTTTCCCATGAAAGACCGGCTCACCTGGGAGGCATACTCAAGGTCCCCAGGCAACCCCATGGTAAACATGTTGGATATTTTTACCGGGGTACCGTGGTCAAGAATATCAATACTGACAAATTCCTGAGCATGTTTCATGAAGTGACCAGCCAGCTCGCCTATGATTCTGGAGCGCTCGGCCTGCGGCTTTTTCGACCAGAGCGGGAAAGCCTTCTGAGCAGCGGCTACCGCCTTGTCAACATCGGCCTTGCCACCCAGAGGAATCCGGGCTATTTCTTCTCCCGTTGCCGGGTTAACGGCGGTATAGGTCTTACCCGACTCAGCATTAACCCACTTGCCGCCAATCCACATTTTGTAGTCTTGCATGTTACCCTCCCTGTATTACTTTTTCAGTTCTCCCGAGTAGTTTGGCAACCTCGCCAAGAAGCATTAAGTACCATTTTTCGTGCCTTGTTTATTATGCTAAACTATATACAGAAAAGCAGCTTGATTTAGGGCAACTTACGGAGCATCGAGAAGTAAGGCAGAGTGAGCACGCAGGTATATCCCAAATATAGATACGATTCTCATATTAATGTTAATTATCGGTTTTTGGGATGTCAACAAGTTAATACAAGAGTATCTGGCAGTTATAAAGGGATAATATAGGTTAATACAGGATATTCACGTTTTTTCCCACCTTAAATCGGTACCATATCAGCATAATGTCTATAAAGTTCTATATTTTGACAATCATGGCGAATCATTTTATAGTGAGCTCATTTTACAAGGAGGTTACTCGTGATAGACGCTTTTGAGGGTATAAAGGTTCTCGATTTGTGTCGGGGGTTTCCCCCGGCTTATGCCACCATGTTCCTGGCTGACTTCGGGGCTGATGTCATCAAGATTGACCCCCCAGCTCAGAACTCCGGCTATTCTTCCAAGGTTACCCCAGATAGATGGTCAGCCTGTTACTCAATAGACCGGGGCAAAAAAGGCTTGGCCATAAATCTGAAGAACGAGCGTGGCCGTGATATCTTTCTCAAACTGGCGAAAGACGCCGACGTAATCATGGAAAATTCCAGAGCGGGAGCCATGGAACGCCTTGGTGTAGGTTATGAAACAATAAACAGGATAAACCCTAGCATCATCTACTGCTCGATCAGTGGTTACGGTACCAATGGACCCTACAAAGACCTCCCCGGTCATGGCAGTAGCTATGAGGGGGTGGCGGGAATACTCAGCCTTTTTGGACAGAAAGGCGGGCCGCCGATGAATACCGGGCCCTTTGTCGCCGACATGGGGGGAGCCGCCTGCCACGCACTGATCGGAACCCTGATCGCTCTTTGGGTTAGAAAGAAAACGGGCAAAGGACAGTTTATTGACGTAGCCTACCTCGATTCCGTGCTTAGTCTGGCACACTGGCAGGTATCAGTGTATCAAGCCTTAGGGATTATGCCCAAGCGGGGTGAAGTGCCTGAAATGGGCAGTGATCCTTGTTCAGGGATGTACCGGACTAAAGACGGAGAGTACTTTTGCCTTGCTGCCGACGAACCTGGATTCTGGGCTAACTTACTCCGGGAACTAGGCGGTGAAGAATATATTCCCTTTCAACGTACTGAGGACCAACGGAAAAAAGAGGAGATCTTCGGCTGGCTGAGAGAGAAATTCCTCACCAAGACAAGAGACGAATGGTGGGAATGGTTCAAGGGTAAAGACATTGCTGGCGGGCCAGTATACAGTCTGGAAGAGGGACTACGGGACCCGCAGGTATTACACCGTGAAATGGTGCTGGAGCTAGAACACCCCAGGGCGGGGAAGGTCAAACAGGTTGGCATCGGCATCAAGCTCTCGGAATCGCCGGGCAAATTCAGGTCCTTCGCCCCCCTTCCTTCCGAGCATACCGCCGAAATTTTGCAGAGCCTTGGTTATACCGAGGAGCAAATCGAAGAATTGAAGTCATCAGGGGCCATAGCCTGACCGTAATTCTTTAGCCTTCGACAGATAATTAGATAGCCCGGTTTCCTTAGTGTTCCTTGGGCCAGAGACGCTGCTGGCGACCTATTTTCGGCGACTCAATTTACCCCTTTTTCGGCAATCTAATTTACATTACCGTAAATATACAGCCATTTATCTATATTAATACGAATTTATCATGAATAAATTTTTCATATAATACTTTTTACCCCCAAAATCACGTCAATAAACGCATTATCTACATATTATCGAGCATTGACATATCGCAAGCCGAGATGAAAGAATGTATCTAGCATCGTACGGTACACAGCTGACCGATATAGAAAAGGACGGAGGAGTACATGGAAGACAAGTTGAAGAAGCTGATGAGCGCTGGCAACAAGGAAAACAGAGCCAAATGGGCGCAAGAATGGCAGAAAAAGGGCAAAAAGGTCATAGGCGTCCTGGACAGCCTGGTACCCGAGGAGGTTATTTACGCCGCGGGGATGTTACCCTGGCGGATTCAAGGTAGCACGCAAGCGGATGTTTCCCACGCTATGGTATATCGCCTTCCTCAGGGCAACACCTTCCTCAATCATGTTATGGAGTCACTCCTGGACGGCAAACTGGACTTCCTGGATGGCATGGTATGCAGCAACCGCGATGAGGACTTCGTGCGCTTCCGTGACTACTGGGAGCATCTCAGCAAGACAGACCTCGTCTATCTCGTCGAGGTTCCGTCAATAGAGTCGGACTTGGCTAAGCGCCTGTTTATCTCGAAGATACGGGAATTCATCGGCGTTATCGAAGATTTCGGCAAGGTGAAAATCGATGATAAAAAGCTGAGTGATGCCATAGCCGTGTATGACAAGAGCTATACCTTGATGAGAAAACTATACGAACTGAGAAAGAAAGAGGTACCGCCTCTTTCCGGTGGCGAAGCCCTGGCAATAGCCAATGCCGCCATGGTTATGCCCCGGGACGAGTTCAACAAAGAGCTGGAGGCCTTGCTACCTTACCTGGAGACACGGAAAGCGAATGTCAAGCATACTCAACCTCGCGTACTCTTATCCAGCGACCTGCTGGATGACCCCGCTTACATAGACATGGTAGAAGAAGCGGGTTGTCTGGTGGCCATGGATGACCTGGATAACGGCAGCCGGTATTTCTGGGAAAAGGTCGATGGTGCCGGCAAGGACCCGGTGGAAGCACTGGCGTTACGCTATCTTAAGAATATGTCGCCCCGAATGTTTGACTGGCACGCCCAGGCAGACCAACTGGTGCGGTTGACTAAAGAATTCAATATTGACGCGGTACTGGAGTTACCTGATGCATATGATTATGTGCGAGGCTATCGCCGACCGTTTGTGGAGGGCTGGCTGAAAGAAGCTGGGGTAGCTTCGATGAGCTTTGAACGGAACTACAACCTGTCCAACGTAGGACAGCTAACCACCAGAATAGGTGCCTTTTTAGAGATACTGGGTAAGTAAAATCAGCAATAAGAGACAACGTGAAGAAGGTAGGAGGATTTGATGAAGCTCCTTAATGATTTGATTGCAAAGCACAAGGTAATTATCAAGGCGATGGAAGAACACCCTGACCCCAGAATGTTGAAGGCTACCAAAATGGGGTTTGAACTTGAGCTCGAGGGATTTTCGGGATTGCTGAAAGACTGGGAAGAGGGTAAGCCTCTCCTGCCGTACTACCCGTCTTCGACCATAGCCAGAGCCCTGGGTTCCCAGAACGTAATATATCAGGACATCTGGCTTTTCCTGCCGGACGTGTCAGTAGTGCCCGGATTTACCCAGTCGGCCAACAGCATGGGTATGCCCGATTACACGTGTGACTTATTCGCTCCACCCAACGCCGCGGCCGTACTGGGCGAGCTTCCCCCCACCAGTCTCGGCGTGACGTCTCCCGCCATGACCTGCCAGCTCTGGGGGATGCACGAGAAGGTGCTTGCCGAGCACTTTAATCTGCCCAAACTAGGCAGTGTACCCAAATTCGAAATTGACACGCCTAATGACTATAGCGAAGATAGTATGAAATATCTGGCAGCCCAGCTGGCTGAACTCGTCAAGTTTACCGAAGAGAATGTGCCGGGCCTCAAATACGATGAGGACAAGCACCGGGAGCTGATAGACATTAACCGGACTTGGGTAAACCTCACTCTAAAGGAGTGGGAGCTTAAAAAACACTCGCCTCTTCCCATGAGCAACATGGAGAGCTCCCTGCCGCCATTTCACTTCGAACCCAATCTATACGGCACCACCGACCAAGTGCTGGAGTTCTGGCGCACGCGTGTCGGAGAGCTCGAGGAACGAGTGGCCAAGGGGTTTGAAAAGGAAGAGAAGCTACGGATTCTCTGGGTAACACCGCCGCCTCTATACATAAACCCCATGGATATACTGGACAGCTTCGGGGTTTCCGTGCCGATGACGGTGCTGCCCGCCAGCCGATTGTATTCGGGCAGAAAGAAGGCTATCTGGGGTGATGAGGAAGAGTTCGGCCGCAAGCTTACTCCGTTCGAAGAAGAGGCCAGAATCATACTGGCTACCGGCGTACACGGAAGGGGTATCCAATGGGTGGACGACGTACTCTGGATATGCCAAGAACAGAATTGCGAGGCGATTATTTTCTTCCAATCCATAAGCTGCATACATGTTAGTGGCATGGCCAAGCTGGTTGCTGACAAGGCGGAGAGTGAGCTGGGGATACCAACCCTCTTACTGCCCACTAAAAACTTTGATTCGGCAATTTTGCCCCCCGCCGAGTTTGAAGCCAGGATGAAGGAGTTCGTCGATATGGTCCTGGCCCAGAAAAGCTAAACTTGAAAAACCAGTGTAGGGTTAGGCTATAAGCGCGTGTTTAGCTACATCCAGGGATGGTTGAAATAAGGAGGCTTTGATGAACCTGCTCAAGGATTTAATAGAGAGAAACAAGGGTATTCTGAAGGAGATGGACGAACACCCTGACCCCAATCGCATGCGGTCCACCCGAATGGGGTTTGAGATTGAACTCGATGGCTATACCGAGGTGCTGGAAGCCTGGCAGGAGGGTAAGCCGATACTACCCCAATTCCCATCTTCGACCCTAGCCAGAGCCCTGGGTTCCCTGAATGTAATCTATCAGGACCTCTTCATTTTCCTGCCAGATTTGTCAGGAGTTCCCCGATATACCCAGGCTGTCCGCGATATGGGGATGCCCGATTACACGTGTGATGTATTCACACTGCCTAATGCCGCGGCCATAATGGGAGAACTTCCCCCCACTAGTCTCGGCGTGTCGGATAACAGTGGGATCTGCCGAGTCTGGTCATACCACAACAAGGTGCTTGCTCAACACTTTAACTCGTCCAAATTAGGCAATGTGCCCATGTTCGAAATAGATACTCCTCAGGACTGCACTGAAGAGAGTATGAAATATCTGGCGGCCCAGCTGGGTGAGCTGGTCAAGTTCGCCGAAGAGAATGTGCCGGGCCTCAAATACGATGAGGACAGGCACAAGGAACTGATAGAAAACAATCGTAAGTGGATAAACTATACTCTACAGGATTTTGAGTTTAAAAAACATATCCCCATGCCCATGAACAACATGGAGAGTATGGTCCACCCACTTCACTTCGAACCTAATCTTTACAGCACACCGCCCAAAGTACTCAAGTTCTGGCAAACGCGTATGGAAGAACTCGGGGAACGGGTGGCTAAGGGGTATAAGAAGGAAGAGGAGCTGCGGTTCCTCTGGATATGGCCACCCCCTCCCCACCTGGATATTTTTGGTATCATGGAACGTCTTAAGATATCATTCGTGATGTGGGGAACGCCCATCGGAGTATTTGACGGCTCTTTCCCCAACTGGGGTGACGAGGAGCAATTCGGCCGGAAGCTTACTCCACTCGAGGAAGAGGCCAGGTTCGCTCTCGGCGAGCTTATCAGGGCCAAGAAATGGGCGGAAGAGGTTGTTTGGATGTGCCGAGAACTGAGTTGTGATGCTATCGTCTATTACCAACTCTCGGGCTGCTTGCATGTTGGCTCGCTATCCAGGCTGATTGCTGACACGGCGGAGAGAGAGCTGGGGATACCAACTATGATTCTGAAGGGCAGGACCCTTGACCCGTCCGACATGCCTCCCGCCGAGTTTGAATCCAGGATGACAGAGTTTGCCGATATGGTCCTGGCCCGCAAAGGGTAAGGCTGAAGAGAGACGAAAGACACGTGCGGAATGATCGCAGCTGGGATTGACGTAGGCACCGAAACCACCAAAGTAGTTATTCTCAACAACAACGAGATCGCTTCCTGGCACCTCCTTGCCGGAGGTGACGAAAACGCCGCCCTTTCCGGAGAAAAGGCGCTAAGCGAAGCTGCCCAGAAGGCGGGCATAAAGCTGGCGGATATTCAGAAGCTGGCTGCCACCGGGCTTCCCGATATACAATTTTCCTTTGTGAATGAGCAAGTGCCGGAGGCTATGTGCATAGCCAAGGGCATCGAATGGCTGTTGCCGTCAACCAGGACAGTCCTAGACTTAGGGGCGGGAAAATCCCTGGCGGTGAAGTGCAACCAGGGTAAGCCGCTCAAGATAGCCAGGAACGACAAGTGTGCCTCCGGAACCGGGAAATATCTGGACATCGTGGGCAAAATCCTGGGGATAGGGCACGATGAGATGGCTGAACTGTTCTTCCAGTCAAAGGAAAGCGTCGAAATCCAAAGCACCTGTGCCGTCTTCGTAGAGTCCGAGGTCATTTCCCTGCTCCACGTGAAAAGCAGACCCGAAGATATCGCCAGGGGCGCTTTGAGGGGACTGGTCAAGAGAATCTACCCATTGCTCATTGAGGTCGGTCTGGAGAGAGAGGTGGCTCTAGTGGGCGGTTTGGCCCGAAACAAGGGTGTAGTAGCTGCCTTTGAAGAGTTGATGGGGCACGAATTGATAGTCCCGCCTGAACCTCAAATAGTAGCCGCCCTCGGGGCAGCCCTTATTACACGAGAGAAGGCAGCAGCATGATTGTAGCCGGCGTAGATATAGGCTCCCTGAGCGCTAAGGCCGTTATCATGAAAGACGACGAGCTTCTCGCCTGGAACGTTATCCTTACCAAGCCCGACAGCGCCGCCACCGCCCAGGAGACTATGAATCTAGCGCTTAAAAAAGCTGGCCTTTCCCAAGATGAAGTCGAGTACATCGTCTCTACCGGATACGGCCGCGTGAACGTCCCCTTTGCCCATAAAAATATGACCGAGATATCGTGCCATGCTCTGGGTACTCACTGGCTGTTCCCGGAGGTGCGCACCATCCTGGATATGGGTGGGCAAGACTGTAAAGCCATAAGGTGCGACGAGCACGGCAATGTGGTCAATTTTGCCATGAATGATAAATGTGCCGCCGGCACAGGCCGCTACCTGGAACGCATCGCCAACATACTCCGCTTGCCCCTGGAAGAGATGGGGCCTCTATCGCTCCAGACAATCGAGGGCGCGGTAGTGATTGAGCGCTACTGCGTTGTCTTTGCCGAGAGAAACGTCCAGCTGCTGCTACGACAGGGAAAACACCGAAACGACGTCCTCGCCGGTGCCTGCGACGCTATTATGGAAAGGACATATTACCTGTTGGCACGTGTCGGTATAGAAGCGGCCTTTTCCGTATCGGGCGGCGTAGCCAAGAATGTGGGAGTGGTTAAGCGCTTGGAGAAAAAGCTGGGGCTTAAAGCCCATATTGCGCAGGAACCCCAGATTATCGGAGCATTGGGGGCCGCCCTCTTTGCCAGGAAATTACTAAGTAAATCACGGGGTTTAGAATACAGTTAAAGCCACGTCTACTTCTGCTAGCCCCCTCGTCAACATTGACAATCTCCGTCCAACAGTCTATATTTTAACCGCACCCGAATGAGCAGAGGTAAGAGAAAAGATTTGAAGATAGCACTGGTCTCACCCTATGATTTCGCTTACCCCGGCGGCGTGGCCAACCACATCTTCGCGCTGGAGCGCGAGTTCACTAAGATGGGCCACAAGGTCAAGCTAATCGCCCCCGCCTCCAGAGGCGCCGTCTCCGACGAAAGGCTCATCTGCCTGGGCCGAGCCTGGCCTACCCCCAGCAGCGGCTCGGTGGCTCGCATCACCCTTACCCCCTGGATATCGTCCAAGGTAAAGCCAGTGCTGGCGCGAGAGAAGTTCGACGTCATCCACCTCCATGAGCCGCTTTGCCCGATGCTTTGCACCACCATACTGCGCCTTTCCCGCGCCGCTAATATTGGCACCTTCCACGCCCTGGACAGCCGCGGCTACAACATCTGGTGGCCTTTTACCTTTCTTTTCCTGAAGAAATGGTTCCGCAAGCTCGACGGCAGAATCGCCGTCTCCAAGCCCGCCCGGGACTTCATCAACGGGCATTTCCCCGCCGACTATAAGATTATCCCCAACGGCGTCGACCTAGAGCATTTTTCTCCCCAGGTGCCGCCCCTGGAGCAATACCGAGACGGCAAGATAAACATACTCTTCGTCAGCCGCCTGGAGAAGCGCAAGGGCGTGAACCACCTGTTGGGAGCTTACCTGAGGGTAAGGAAAGAGCTGGGCAACTGTCGGCTCATCCTGGTCGGCCCCAGCACCAGGTGGAGCCGCTGGTACGAAGGGAAGGTAAAACAAAAAGGCTGGAAGGATATCGTCTTCACGGGCTGGGTGGCTCAAGAAGACTTACCCCGATACTACCAGACGGCGGATATCGTTTGCACGCCGGCTACCGGCCGGGAGAGCTTCGGCCTAATCCTGCTGGAAGCGATGGCCATGGGTAAGCCCATTGTCGCCTCCAACATCGACGGCTACGCCAGCGTGGCCACCCACGGCGCCGAAGCCCTGATGGTGCCGCCGAAAGATGAGCAGGCGCTGGCTCAGGCCCTGATTTCGCTGGCCAACGACGCCAAGCTGAGGCAGGAGATGGGAGCCAGAGGCCAAAAAAAAGCGGCGGAATACAGTTGGGAGCACGTTGCCCAGCGGATTATGGACTATTATCAGGAAATCCTGGAACGGCGCGCCAGCGACCCGAAAGCGAGAGAAGACCCTTTCCTAACTAAAGGAGGAGATAGATAGTGGCCTACTTCCTGGGACTGGATATCGGCTCGGTTAACGTCAAGCTATGCCTGACCGACGAGGACGGCGTCGTCGTCAAGTGTGATATAGAGAAAATCACGGCCAACCCCAGAGCCGCCGTCAACGCGCTTCTGGGCAGGCTGGGGGAACTAGGTAATATCGCCGCCGCCGGCGCTTCCGGCACCGGTAAGGACGTTATCCCCAAGGAGCTTAACTGGGGCAGCTACAGCAGCTCCCTGGCCATCGCCTCCGGTCTGCTCAGCCAGCACCCCGACGCCAAAACCATTATCCAGATTGGGGGGCAAAGCTCCTTTGTTATCGGGCTTGAGGACGGTCTGAAAAAGCCCTGGAAGGTGGCCTCTAACCCGCTCTGCGCCGCCGGCACCGGCCGGTTTGTCGAGCAACAGGCCTATCGGCTCGGTATCAGCATGGACGACTTCGCCAGGCTGGCCCTCCAGTGCCAAGACCGGCCGCCGCGCATCGCCGCCCGCTGCAGCGTTTTCGCCAAGAGCGACCTCATACACCTTCAGCAGAAGGGCGTTTCCCTGTCAGCGATGCTCTACGCCCTCTGCGAGAGCATCGCCCGCATGGTCGTCTCCCTGCAAAAAGGCACCTTCGAAGAGCCCATATATTTCCTCGGCGGCGTGTCCGCTAACGAAGCCATTGTTAAGGCGCTCGGCGAAGCGGTAGCCGCCAGAAACGGAAAAGCGGTCAAGATAAACGTCCCCGAAAACAGCCTGTACATCGAGGCGCTAGGGGCAGCCCTGCTCTCCAAAGACCGCAGTTCAACGGTCAGCCTATTAGCGGAAACAGACGCCGGCCAGCGCTATTTCGAGATGGCCAAGCTGGCCGAGACCCCCGTCCCCCAGAGCCCGGCCGGCCTGGTGATTGAAAAGCCGTGCTCGGGCTATGTAGGCATCGATGTCGGCTCCACCAGCACCAAGGCCGTCATCCTTGACGAGTCGGGCCGGGAGGTTATCGCCAAAAACTACCTGATGACGGCGGGCCGGCCCATTGATGCCGTCAAGCAGGTATTCCAGAACCTGCTCGCCGACGGTGCCGCCAACGTTAAGGTAGCCGGAGTAGGCGTTACCGGCTCGGGCCGATACCTGGTCGGCGGCTTCATCGGCGCCGACCTTATCAAGAACGAAATCACCGCCCAGACCAGAGCCGCCGCCGAGATAGACCCCGAGGCCGATATCATCGAGATTGGCGGGCAGGACTCCAAGCTGGTCATCAAGCGGAACGGGGTTGTGGTTGATTACCAGATGAACAAGGCCTGCGCCGCCGGCACGGGCAGCTTTATTGATGAGCTGGCCGAGATGCTGGGCGTCCGCGTAACCAATGGCGATTTCGCCCGGCTGGCTTTCTCGGCGCCGCACACCATTGATTTAGGCACCAGGTGCGCCGCCTTTATGGGGCAGTCGGTCGCCTCCGCCCAGCAGGAAGGCGTGCCGCTACCGGTAATCACCGCCAGCCTGTCCCACTCCATCGCCAAAAACTACCTGTCCAAGGTATTGGGCAACCGCAAGCTGGGCAGCAAGGTCGTCCTCACCGGCGCCGTTTTTCATAACGAGGCCATCGTCGCCGCCTTCCGCGAGCAGCTTGAGGAGAAGACGCTGGTCGTCTCCGAGCACCGCGAAGTCAGCGGCGCCATCGGCGCGGCGTTACTGGTCAAAGAGCACACAGACGGGCAAAAGTCTCGATTCAGGGGCTTTCAGAAGCTAATCGACAGTGAGTGCAAGCTGACCACCTTCGTTTGCAAGGGTTGCGACAACAACTGCACCATCACCCAGATGAGAATGGAGGGCGAGAAGCCGACCTTTTACGGCAGCCGCTGTGACCGCTACGACAGCGCGCTGACCCAGGAAAAGAGGGAGACCTTCTTCGAGCAGAGAGAAAAGCTGCTCCTCAAAGAGCTTGATGAAGAGAAAGGCACGGGGCCGGTGGTGGGGATTCCCCGGGCGCTTTTGGTCTATGACTTCGCCCCGATGCTTATCGGCTTCCTTAACGCCCTCGACGCTCGCATCGTCCTCTCCGGCAAGACCACCAAGGAAATCATGGAACGGTCGGTGGAGTTGGCCTACACCGACAGCTGCTTCCCGATGAAGCTGGTGCACGGCCACGTCGAGGCGCTTAAAGATAAGGTCGATTATGTTCTCTATCCCTGCGGTATCAGGCTGGGCCAAAAAGATAGCGACGAGAGTCAGCAGTACGCCTGCCCGCTGGTTCAGGCGTCCCCGTTTATCGTGCGCACCGTGCTGGGGCTGGGCGATAAACTACTCTCGCCCCTGCTCGATTTCAGCCTCGGTGAAGACGAGGTCATCAAAAACCTGACCAAGGTCGCCGCCCAGATGGGGTTCAGCCGTCGCCGGGGTAAAAAAGCGGCCCAGGCCGGCATGAACGCTCAGCACAGGTTCGAAGACGAGCTGACCGCGGTCGGCGCCAAACTGCTCAAGCAGGTCGCCGAAAGCGACCAGTTGGGCGTAGTCCTGCTGGCGCGCTCCTACATGTCCCAGGACTCCGGGGCCAACCTGGGCATCGCCGAGAAGCTGGCACAGCTGGGCGTGGTGCCTATCCCCCTCGATTTCCTCCCCTTAAAAACGGTCAACCCCAAGGAGTTCTCCGACCGCCCCTACTGGTCCTATGAGGGCAAGTTCATCGCCGCCTCCAAGATTATTGCCCAAAACCCCAAGCTCTACGGGCTGGCGCTGACCAACTTCGGCTGCGGCCCCAACTCTTTCATACTGAAGCTACTGGAAGATATCATGAGCGGTAAGCCCATGGGGCAGCTGGAGATAGACGAGCACGCCGCCGAGGCGGGCCTGGTTACCCGTCTCGAAGCCTTTGTCGATACCATCATCAGCTACGCCGAGACGGCTGAAGCGCAAGAGGTAGCCGCTGAGGAGATACGTCGTGCCACCACCCCAATAGTCAACAACAATAAGATCCTGGTTATACCCCGCATGTCGCCCTTTGTCGAAGTTGTCGGCACCGCCATGGAGGCCTGCGGCAGCCGGGTTATCGTACTGCCCGAGCCGGATGAGCGCAGCCTCTTCTACAGCAACCAGATGACATCGGGGACAGAGTGCCTGCCCTACCGCGTCACCCTGGGTGATTTTTTGAAATTCTTCCACCAGAACCCGGAGATGGCCAAAGATGTGGAGGTGGGCATGGTCAGCGCCTACGGGCCCTGCCGCCTGGGCAAGTACGCTCTGGAACAGAGCCGAGTGCTGCGGAAGGTTGGCTTTGACGTGCCTATGCTGACCACGATATCGAACAACGCCTACCGCGACATAGATGTCGGCCCCGCTTTCCAGCGCGTCGCCATGCGCGGTATTTTCGCCGTTGACTGCCTGGACAGGCTGGTGTGGCGCACCCGCCCCTACGAAAAGGAAAAGGGGCTGGCGGACAACTTGTTTGACGACTATCTGCAAAAGATTAAACAACGCATCCTCCGTAAAGAGGAATTTGGTGATGTTATCGAGCGGGCGACCGGTGCCTTCAAATCGGCTATCGACCCCAGCCTGCCCCGAAGGCCGCTGGTCGGTATCAACGGCGAGATTTTCCTGCGCTCCAACCGCTTCAGCAACAACAACCTGGTCAAGGTCTGCGAAGCGGCCGGCCTGGAGGCCGTCGTGTCCTCGGCCGGAGAGTGGATAAAGTACGCCTCCTACCGACACCTTGAAGATAGCTTCAGGTTCAGACAAGCCAGGAAGCTATTGGGCAGCTACATCAAGAACCGCGTCGTGGAAAGCAACGAACACAAGATGCTGGGCCGCATTAAGGAGCTAACCGACGAGCCCGAGCCCTCCATAAAGCAGTTGCTCTCAAGGTCAAGCCTCTACCTGTCGCCGCGGTGCGGCAGCGAGGCGGTGCTCAGCATCGGCTCCGGGGTGGAGTGGCTGGAGAACCCGAACTTCGCCGGCGTGATATCGGTCATGCCTCACGGCTGCATGCCCGGTGGAGTCGTGGCCGCCATGGCCGAGAAGCTCAGCCAGCTTTACCACAAGCCCTGGATAAGCCTCACCTACGACGGCATCATGGAAACCAACAACCTGACCCGAATCAATAACTTCGCCGAGATAATCAGGTTCTGCTCAGCAACCCAGTAATACCCGCGCCGTTCCAAGGAGGTGCGATATGCCGTTCACAGCCTATTACCTGAACACGGAGGGCAAGCTCCAGCGCGACCTTACCGAGACCGAGATTAAAACCGCCTTTGATTCCAAGCAGGGGCTGCTCTGGGTGGACATCGTGGCCACCACCCAGGAAGACGGCCGAATGTTGGAGCAGACCCTCGGGCTGCACCCCCTGGCCATCGAAGACTGTATAAGCCCGGATATTCACTCCCCCAAGATTGACGACTTCGGCGATTACCTTTTCATTGTCGTCCACGGCATCAACTACGCCGCCGAGTCGGAGATTGTGGAGACCGCCGAGCTGGCTATCTTCCTCGGCCCCCACTTTATGGTGAGCAACCACAACTTACCCATGTACTCCGTGGAGGCGGTGAAGCGGGGGGTGGAGGATAACGGCCGCCTGATGAAGCGGGGGGTAAACTTCCTCACCCACGCCCTGATTGATGCCCTGATTGATAACATCTCGCCTACCGTTGACAGAATGGCCGAGCTATCCGAGGAGATAGAAGAGGAGGCCATTCGCGGCCCCCAGCAGGCGACCCTGGAGGCTATCCTCAAGCTCAAGCGCTCCACCCTACGCATACACCGGGTTATGGCGCCCCAGCGCGAGGTCCTCAACCGCTTAAGCCGGGGCGAGTTTTCCCTTATCAAGCGGGAAGCCCAGATATTCTATAGGGATATCTACGACCACCTAGTGCGCATTGAAGACCTGAACCTGTCCATACGGGACAGCGCCGATAACGCCCTGGCCAACTACCTTTCCTCGCTGGCTAATCGCCAGAACGAGACGATGAAGGTGCTATCTATGGTAGCCACCATCTTTCTCCCCCTCACGCTGCTGGCCGGTATCTACGGCATGAACTTCGAATACATGCCGGAGCTGAGCTGGAGCTGGGGCTACTTCGCCGTGCTGGGGGTAATCGCATTTGTCATCATCGGCGCCATATGGTGGTTCTGGGCACGTAACTGGATAACCTGGGGACGGCGGCGTATTAAGCGGGTCAGGCCCTTCGCCGTGGAGCCCAAGAAGCTAGCCGGCTACCTCGGGCAGGCGTTAAAGCTGCCCCGCCCCGGGCAGCGACCGAAAACGTGAGAAGAAACCAAAATATCAGCCAAAAAAATAGGAGTCCTTAAAGAGTACTATTCACTCAACTCCTGACGGGCTTCTTTGAGATTCAGTAATAGCGCGGTCATAAATTCAGCATATTGCTCAAGCGACGTCCTCAACTCAGCTATCTGGGCCAGCAGTTCGTCCAGAACATCCTGGTACTCTTCAGCCCCGGCTCGATTCAGGCTTTCAATAAGACGGGTTCTAAACTCCTCCCACTTCTCGTGCCCGCGGCTCTCGCCCGTCGGCTGGGAAAGCCCCGTCGCCCTTAGGGTCGGAGAGAAAAGGATGCTCGACCGGCCGGGACCGGCGGTCGCCTTGGGCGTATCGTATTGGGAGCTTATCATGCCTTTCTGCTCAAGCAGCCGCAGCATATCGTAGGCGGTGGAGTTGTTCAGCCCCAGTCTCTGGGCAACAACGCTGTAGTGGACCGGCTCCTGCTTCTCCCGATAAACGTCGAGAAACTTGTTGAGGAAAGCCTTCTGTCGGAGAGTAAGTCCTTTAATAATCAATCACCCCCCGCTTGGCGTATTCTGGGGAGTTTGCCACGGCCAAGCCGTAAGTGCTATTGTAATAGCGAATTCCGGTTGTGTCAATAACCCCCCAAGAAAGGAAAATACAGATGATTCGACAGTGCCAGCCGCCGGACACCGAGCGCCTTTATTTCATCATAAACGAAGCCGCCCGAGCCTACGAAGGCGCCATACCCGACGACTGTTACCCCCAGCCCTACATGCCCATGAGCGAACTGGAGGCGGAGATGCGGCGGGTTACCTTTTACGGCTGGCAGCTGGACGGGGAGCTGGTGGGGGTGATGGGGCTGGAGCCGATTAAGGATACCACCCTCATCCGCCACGCCTACGTTTTGCCCCGGTGGCAGCGACAGGGGATAAGCACCAGGCTACTGGAATACATCAAACCGCTGGTCAAGACCCGCCGCCTTATGGTGGGCACCTGGGCCGACGCCACCTGGGCGATTGACTTTTATAAGAAGCAGGGCTTTGAGCTAATGTCCGACAAGGACGAGCTGCTAAAGACTTATTGGGACATTCCCCAGCGCCAGATTGAGACCTCGGTGGTGCTGGGGGTGGAGGTGGGCTAGACTAATCTCACCGGAAGCAGCTGGTTAGTCAAGTCCTTATCGCTCTTGGTAAAGACGCGTATGTAGTTGTCGGTAAGCCCCGACCAGACGCCGCTGGTCTGCTTCTCCCACAAGACCATCACCGTTTGACCGACGAATCTTTTTCTAAAATTGCGCACCGCCTGCCGGCCCAGAGCCAGCATCTTACGGCTACGCTCCTGTTTAACCTTGTCCACGACATGGTGGGGCATATCCGCCGCTTTGGTGCCGGGACGTGGCGAATACGGAAAGACATGGATACGGGCAAACTGCATCTGCTTGGCTAAATCGTAGCTTTCTTGAAACTCGTCATCGCTCTCACCGGGAAAGCCGACGATGATATCGGTGGTGATAGCCGCTTCGGGCACGGCTTCTCTGATTGAGTCCACCGCCTGCCTGTAGTCGGCGGCGCTATAGCGGCGGCCCATACGTTTTAGCACAGAGTCGCTGCCGCTCTGCAGCGAGAGGTGAAAGTGGCGGCAGAGCCTTTCGTCCCGCCATAGTTCCAAAAGCTCATGGGTAATCTCCGGCGGCTGTAGTGAAGAGAGCCTCAAGCGGGCAATGTCGGTCTCTGCCAAAATACGCTTCAGCATTTCGGGCAGACCAGCGTCTTCGCAGTTATAGGCGCCGATTTCGGTGCCGGTGAGCACCACCTCTTTATCGCCCTCGGCGACGCGCTGCTTGATTTCGGCAATAACACCGTCAGCGGGCAGGCTCCGCTCCCTACCCCGCACCAGGGGCACGATGCAGTAGGCGCAGAAGTTATTGCAGCCGTCCTGGACGCGGACAAAGGCGCGCGTCCTGAAATCGGCCTTGGTCGAAGCCAGCGACGAAGGAGGATTCAGGTAGCCCCCTTCTTCGAGCCGGGTCACCAAACCCATTTTCTGGCTGTTGTCAAAGACAAGGTCAACGCCTTTAATTTGTGCCAAATCCTGGCGGACGCGTTCCACATAGCAGCCGACGGCCACCACCAACGTTTCGGGGTTACGGCGCCGGGCCTGACTCAAGAGTTTGCGGCACTTGCCGTCGGCGACGTGGGTGATGGTACAGGTGTTGAGTATGTAGACATCGGCGCCGTCATCGGCCGAAACCAGCCGATAGCCCTTTTCGGCAAACTGCCGGGCGAAAAGCTGGCTCTCCGCCTGGTTGAGCTTACAGCCCACCGTATCCAGGGCGACGGTGGGCGCTTTAGAATCTATAGCCATCTATAAAAATTATATGGCTACTTCTCAGGCTGGTCAAATATAGAGGTGACACCTCTGTAGGGAGGGTATTGGGTGGGAAAACAACCCGGGGGGGTGGGGCTCAGGAGCAATCTTTCCTTGCAGATAAGCTGAATTTGTGGTAAAAATAGCTAATCAAAACCCTGCTCCCCTTTAACGTTATGTCAACTTTGAACACTAGAGTCGTAGTTACCGGTATCGGCACCGTCTGCCCGCTAGGGCTGAACGCCAAAGATAGCTGGGCAGCGCTGGTTGCCGGTAAGTCCGGTGTTGACCACATTACCCTATTCGACACCGAGGGCTTCGAGACCAAGATTGCCGCCGAGGTCAAGGGCTTCGACGCCTCGAACTACATGAACCCCAAGGAAGCCCGCCGTAACGACCGCTTCTCCCAGATGGCGGTGGCCGCCAGCCTGGAGGCGACCAAGCAGGCGGAACTAAAGATAGACGACGGCAACAAAGACGACATCGGCATCATTATCGGCAGCGGCATCGGAGGCCTGACCACCCTCTTCGAACAGACCAAGGTCCTGCTCAATAAAGGCCCCGACCGGGTCAGCCCCTTCCTGATACCGATGATGATGCCCAACATAGCCTCGGCGCAAACCTCAATCACGCTGGGGGCGATGGGGCCAAACCTCTGCACCACCTCGGCCTGCTCCAGCGGCTCGGACGCCGTCGGCATCGCCTACGAGACCATCAAGCGCGGCGACGCCAAAGCCATGATAAGCGGCGGCAGCGAGTGCATCATCAACCCGGTGGGCGTCAGCGCCTTCAACGCCCTTAAAGCTATATCAACCCGAAACGACGAGCCGCAATTAGCCTCCCGTCCCTTCGACGCCGAGCGCGACGGCTTCGTCATCGGCGAGGGGGCCTGCGTCCTCATCCTGGAAAGCCTCGACTACGCTAAAAAGCGGGGGGCCAAGATACTGGCCGAGATGCTCGCCTACGGCACCAGCGCCGACGCCTATCACATCACCGCCCCCATGGAAACGGGCGAGGGCGCGGCTATAGCCGTGCGGCGGGCGCTGGACAAGGCCGGCATCAAGCCCGAAGAGGTTGATTACATCAACGCCCACGGCACCTCCACCGAGCTTAATGATAAGATGGAGACCAAGGCGATAAAGAGCGTCTTCGGCGATTACGCCTACAAGATTCCGGTAAGCTCAACCAAGTCGATGATGGGACATATGGTGGGCAGCGCCGGCGCCGTCGAGGCGGCGATTTGCGTCATGACCATACAGAACGGCGTCATACCGCCGACAATAAATCTCACTCACCCCGACCCCGAGTGCGACCTGGACTATGTACCCAATACCGCTCGCCAGGCTAAGGTCAGGACGGCCCTGTCTAATTCCTTCGGCTTCGGCGGGCATAATTCGGTCCTTATCTTCAGAGAGTACACCGAGGCATGAATTGAACCGCTATCGCTGGAACATTCTACCGCCAGCGCCAGAAGAGCAATTGTCTACCAGCGGCCTTTCCCCTCTCATCGCCCAGCTTTTATATAACCGAGGCATCAGCCCGCCCGCCCAGCTGGAAGCCTTCTTGAGCGGCGATAAGCGCCTGGCGGGAGACCCCTCCCGACTCCCCGATATCGAGCCAGCCGTAGCCAGAATTTACCGTGCGCTGCTTTCCGGGGAGACCATGGCCATCTACGGCGACTTCGACGCCGACGGCATCACCGGCACGGCCATACTCGTTCAGGGGTTATCGAAGCTGGGGGGCAAGACTGTCCCCTACATACCCCACCGCCTCACCGAGGGCTACGGGCTCAACGTTACCGCACTGGAGAACCTGCACAAGCAGGGCGTCAGCCTGGTCATCACCGTTGACTGCGGCATTACCGCTCTCAACGAGGTCGAGCGGGCCAGGCAGATGGGATTAGATGTAATCATCACCGACCACCACTCCCCCCTACCCGAGATGCCGCCCGCCGTGGCTACCATCAACCCCAAGCGGGCCGATTCCGGCTACGGCTTCTCCGAGCTAACCGGGGCCGGCGTCGCCCTTAAACTACTCCAGGCCCTTTTCCAGAACCTGGGCAAGGAAGGACAGCTTGAGGAGTTAATGGACCTGGCCGCCATCGGCACGGTGGCCGATATCGCCCCCCTTTCCGGAGAGAACCGCTACCTGGTCAAGGAGGGGCTGAAGCTGATGAACACCTCCCCCCGCCTGGGGCTGGGGGAGATTCTATCCCAGGCGGGCCTGAAGCCGGGTAATTTGAGCGCTGAGAGCATCTCCTGGACGATTGCACCCCGCCTCAATGCCGCGGGGAGACTGGCCCACGCCATGACCAGCTATAAACTCTTGATGACGGAATCGCCCCAGGAGGCGCGTGACCTGGCGAGCTGGCTGGAAGAGAAAAATGCTGAGCGGCAGAGGCTGACCACCAAGGTTCTGGCCATAGCCAGGGAGCAGATAGTGGGCCAGGGCATCACTCCGCTGCTGGTCGCCGCCGACAAGGACTATCCACTGGGCATTGCCGGTCTGATTGCCGGCCGGCTGGCCGACGAGTTCTACCGCCCGGCCATCGTCGTCCGCACCGGCGAGACGGTAAGCAGCGGCAGCGGCCGCAGCATCCCCGAGTTCAATATCATCCAGGCGCTGACCGAGTGCCGCCAGCTGCTTTCCCACTTCGGCGGTCACTCCCAGGCGGCCGGTTTCACCCTGCCCACCGAGAACCTGCCCCAGCTCGAGAAAGAACTGGCCCAGCTGGCCGCCGAGCAGCTTGCCGGTGCCGACCTTCGCCCCCAGCTCGATATTGATGCTCAGGTCGCCCTGCCCTCCTTAAGTGGTGACACCTTTAGCACCATCCAGCAGCTGGCCCCCTTCGGCCGGGGCAACCCCTCCCCCACCTTCCTCAGCCAGCGCGCCGAGGTAATCGACTGCCGCACCATGGGTAACGGCGCCGAGCACCTCAGGCTGAAGCTGAAGCAGGGGGACACGGTCTGGGACGGGGTGGGCTTCCGGCTGGGCGGCTACTTAAGCGAGATATCCCCCCAGCTGGATATCGTCTATAACCTGGAGATAGACCGCTGGGGGGGCAAGGAGAGGCTCAGGCTTAACCTGGTTGACTTCGCCCTGCCTGGCTAGACACGGTGAGACTTGACAATTGCCCAGGCGCATTGTACACTAGCCTCTAGTGGTTTAAGGTTAAGGTTATCACAAACTTAGTTAAAACAGTTTAGTTTCACTCAAGTATTGGATGACCAGCAACTCTAACCAACTAAACAAGAGAGGAGGTCATCCAATGAGTTTTGAGGACAAGCAACTCACCTGCTCCGACTGTGGAGCCGAGTTCACCTTCAGCGCCGAGGAACAAGAGTTCTTCCAGTCCAAGGGCTACACCAACGAGCCCAAGCGCTGTCCCGCCTGCCGCGAAGCCAGGAAAGCCCAACGTTACGGTAATGATGGCTACAGGTCCCGCCGCCAGATGTTCCCGGCGGTGTGCGCCGAGTGCGGTAAGGACACCGAAGTCCCGTTCGAACCCAGAGAAGGCAGACCGGTATATTGTAGCGAGTGCTACAATAAGATTAGAATGAACCAATAAGGTTATTCTAAAGACAAAGAGCGTACGTAGGCCTGGGTATACCCGGCCTACGTATGCTAATAGAATGAAACGAGTTGATTTATGATGCCGTTGAAAGTATCCAAACGTGAAGGCGAAACCGAAGACTCCCTGTTGAAGCGCTTCCAGAGGATGGTCCAGATGGACGGTGTCCTCAGGGAGGCGAAATCACGCCGTCACTTCGTATCCAAGCGGGAAGCCGCCCGCATAAAAGCTAAGAAGAACGCCCGGCGTCGGCGGCTGGGCAAGTAATACCCACCGACCAATAGACCGCCACATTAACCTCTCTTTAACTTACCTTTAGTGACTATAGTTGACTACAGCCACCTCTCTTGACAAATGCTGGCCAATCGTTAAAATATACCTAGATTCACTATGTATTATCATTAACTAGGTATTTTAACGGAGGCCGTCAATGAAACTAACGCTCATTTTACTGCTGATTCCGGTTCTGGTAGTGTTCGCCGCCTGCGGGCAGGCGGCCGACGAGCCACTGGGCACCGAGCCCCCGGCCGAAAGCGAGACCCCGGCCGATAACGGCGCAGTGGCCGGCAACCTCTCTCAAGAGGAAATAGACGCCGCCCGGCAGGTCGTTTACGACTACTGGGCAGCCTTCAACGCCTATGACCTCGATGGAGTTTTGGCTACTCTGGAAGAGTCTTATTGCCAGCTAAGAGCCGATGAGATTCCCGGCGAGATTGGTCAGATGGAAGCTGCTAAGGTTCAACTGGAACTGGAGGAGGAAGCGGAGCCGGTGATAACCCCCGAAGGAATAGTGGTCATACAGATAAAGCTAATCGTCCCCATCCTGTCCGACCGCCACATTACCTACGACTTGGTTAAGATTGACGGCGAGTGGAAAATCTGCGGCTCGGAAGAGCTCTAGCTCAGGCTCGGCTTTTTTACCCAGCGCGTGCGCCAGATAAGTATCGGGACAGCGATAAGCAGGACGATTATGCCTATCACCTGCGCCTGCTGTAAGCCGAAAAGGAATGGCGTCCCTTCCCGCAGGAAGCCGACACCCACCCGCCAGGCAGAATAGGCGCTCAGGTAGATGAGAAACAGCGAGCCATCGGGCTTAAACCTCTTCCTCAAGAAGAACAACACGCCGAAGGTTATGAGCAGAAAGATAATCTCGTAAGGCTGGGTGGGGTGTAAGCCCATCCCTTCGGGGAGGTTAAGGCTGGCCGTATAGCCATAACTCTCATGATGAGTATAGACCACCCCCCAGGGCAGCGAGGTCGGCAGCCCGTAGCAGCAGCCGTTTATGGTACAGCCCACCCTGCCCAACGCCTGAGCTAACAAGGTAGGCAGCGCCACCAGGTCCATGAAGTGACCGAAGGGGAATTTAGTAAACCGGCTGTAAACCCAGATGCCCAGGGTAGCCCCCAGAACGGCTCCCCAGATGGTCAGGCCCTCAAAACCCCAGAGCGGCCCCGGGTCACCGACGTAAACCCACCGGTCGATAACATAGAGCAGTCGGGATACGATTATCCCCGAGGGAAGGGCTACCAGGGCGGCGGTAATAACGATATCGTAAGAGAGCCTGTCCCCCTTCTTTACCTCGCGCAGCATCCACAAGACCAATACCAGCACCCCCAGGGCAATCATAACGCCGTACCAGCGGACACTGAACGAGCCTATACTAAAGGCTATCGGGTTTATGCCTATTTCAATCAAGGGTTACCTCCAATCATCAGGAACACAATGCCCGCACAAAGCTCTCGGCGTCAAAGGGGGTCATTTCATCCAGCCCATCGCCGACGCCGACGAAGCGGATAGGTATCTTAAGCTCATCGCAGATAGCCAGCACTATACCCCCCTTAGCCGTACCGTCCAGCTTGGACAGGAAGATAGTGGTTACCCCCACCGCTTCAGCGAAGTGCCGCGCCTGGGTCAAGCCGTTCTGACCGGTGGTGGCATCGAGCACCAGCATTACCTCGTGCGGCGCGGTGTCGTCAACCTTAGCCGCCACCCGCCTAATTTTTTTTAGTTCTTCCATCAGGTTGAACTTGGTGTGCAGCCGGCCCGCGGTGTCGATAATTACCTCGTCGGCGTTGCGGCCGCGCGCCGCCTCCAGAGCGTCGTAGACCACCGCCCCGGCATCCCCACCCGGCTGGTGGGCGACAACATCAACGCCGACCTCCCCGGCCAGCTTTTTGAGCTGGTCGATGGCAGCCACCCGAAAGGTGTCCGCCGCCACCAGTATAACGTTTTTCCCTTCTTTTTTAGCCCGGTAAGCCAGCTTGGCGATAGAGGTGGTCTTACCGCTGCCGTTAACGCCCACCGCCATAATAACCCTGGGCGGTGAGGCAGGCGCCGACGGCGGGACTTCGATATCAAGTATTTTTACCATCTCCTGCTGAAGGGCATCGCGCACCGCCGCGCCTTCGCTGAACTTCTCTTCTTTGGCTCTTTGTTTCACCCTTTCCAGCAGCTTTTCGGTGGTGCTGAAGCCAACGTCGGCGGAGATGAGCAATTCCTCCAGCTCCGTCCAGACCGCCTCGTCAACGGTGGCGCGGTCGAAGAGGTGCATCGCCCGCTTGAACCAGCTATCGCGGCTCGGTTTTAAGGCTTGTTCGATATCAGCCAATCTTACCTCCTGGCCTGCTTTCGGCGTGTATAGTGCTCGGCCAAGGTGCGCAGTTCACGTGCGGTTCCGTTGCCCGCCATAGGCACGCCGTGGCCGGAGGCCAGCACGCGCGGCTCGAGCCCGGCGAGGACAGCCACGGACTGCTTGGCCATTGGTTTGTCCCAAGTCGAGTACCACGGCGGGCCGGAGACCTTCGGCCGGTTTATCCGCAGAGTCCACAACAGCATTCCCCAGAGCGAGTTCAGGTCAACGGTCAGAACGGCGTCGCTGGCGATTAAGACTCGGTCACTGGCCCGGAATAAAGCGACCTGACCCGGCGTGTGGCCCGGTGCCGGCACGCACTCCCAGTCGGGAAGACCGGGGACGGCGGCATCTGGCTCGAAAGCCCGCGCCACGCCTTTAAGGCTCTCCTTCGCCAGCATTGACTCGACCCGCCGCCGCGGCATTAAGCGCAGCATCGGGATGATGAGCCAGCGGTCGAGCGGGTTGGCGTAACTCTTGATAGTGGCCATATCCCTATTGACGGCGAGGGGCAGTTCGTCAGGATGAAGGTAGACCAGGCAGTCCCAGATGCGCGCCAGCTCCAGCGCCGAGCCGGCATGGTCAGGGTGGTCGTGAGTCAGCAGGATTGAAACTGGCCGCGTGTCGGCCCCGAACAACGACTCCGCCGTCTCACGTATCAACTGGGCGCAGTTCTTCGAGGCGGCGTCAATCAAGACCCATGACGAGCCCGACCGCACGAAGTACACGTTGGAGCGCATGATACCCTTACCCACCTCCAGACAGTAAACACCCGGGGCGCTCTCCCGGCAGGCGCCGATGTCGGTTTTCTTACTTGTTTTGCTCGGTTCGCTCATTAATTTTTCTTCAGGGAAAACCAAACTATTCTTTAGATAAAAGCCCCTCCAGCAGTATTTGGGCAGCTTTCTTATCCAAAGGTTTATTGTTATTGCCACACTTAGGCGACTGAACGCAACTGGGGCAGCCGTCCTCGCAGGGGCACTCCTCAATCGCCTTCAGTGTAGTTTGCCACAATTCCTCAATAAGGTCAAAACCCTTCTCGCTGATGCCGATACCGCCGGGATAGGCGTCGTAGATAAATATCTGGGGCCGGCCCGTATCGGGGTGGAGGGGGGTGGAAACGCCGCCGATATCGTTGCGGTCACAGAGGGCGAACATGGGCAGTATGGCGATGCCGGCGTGCTCGACGGCGTGCAGCCCGCCGGCGAAGTCGAGCCCAACATCATCCTCGTCCACCCGCTTCACCGTCTCCTTGGGCAAATCGAACCAGAGAGCGATGGTGGAAAAGCGCATGGGGGGAAGGTCTAAAGGCTCTTCACCAATGACCTCTTCAGTGAACTGCGCCTTCTTCTTGAAGCCGACCACCCGCGTGGTGACCTCGACCTCGCCTAGGTAGACCTTGGTGCCCCGGCAATCTTGATCCTTGAGCACTCTGAGGATATGGAGGTCGGTAAGCTCTTTATCCTGAGTGTAGTAGTTGACCTCGACCGGCTTGGCGTAGGCGGTGCGCGCCTGAATATCCAGCTCCTCGACCAGATAGGACTCCCCCTGGTGCAGGTAGATGGCACCGGGGAAGATAAAGAAAAGGGCCGTGCTGGAATCTATGGTCTCCAGTAGGGTGCCGCTGGCGCTGTTGATGATAGCGTAGTTCTCCCCAAAGGCGGCGCGGATGTTGATGCCCTCGGCAGGATAAGCAATAGTGGGAGTGACATGCCAGCGCCCTCTGACTTCACGAAGCAAGCCCTGTTCTTCCAGTTCCTTTATTTCCGCAGTTAAGGAAGAGCCGAAGTATTCCTCATCCAGATTGGTCAAAGGCAGTTCCCAGGCAGCGCAGAGGAGATGGGCGCGCAGTATATAGGGGTTATCGGGGTTGACCAGCGCGTTCTCGAAGCTCTTGCCGAAAAATGACTCGGGGTGACGCATGAAATACTGGTCGAGGGGATTGTCCAGCCCGATGAGAAAGCTCAATGACTTCTCCTGACTCCGCCCACTTCTCCCCGCCTGCTGCCAGGTGCTGGCTATACTACCCGGATAGCCGGTGAGCACGGTGGCCTCTAGGTCACCAATGTCTATGCCCAACTCCAGGGCCGTGGTGGCCACCACACCGGTAAGCTGCCCGCTGAAAAGCCCCTTCTCGATTTTACGCCTCTCCTCGGGCAGATAGCCCGCCCGGTAGGGCTTTATTTTCTTGGCCAGTGCGGCGTCGGTTTCGGCCAGCTTGCGCCGCGTGTAGTTATAGATGACCTCGGTGAGCTGGCGGGTGCGGACGAAGGTCAAAGTGCGGACATTCTGCATTACCAGCTCGGCGAAGAGGTTGGAGGCCTCGCCGTTGGCGCTGCGGCGTACGCTCCGCGCCGTATCGATAAGCGGCGGGTTCCAGAAGACGAAGTCCTTACCGCCGTGAGGCGAGCCATCGTCATCGACGACATTAAAGGGCAAGCCCGCCAGCTTTTCGGCGTGCTCGCCGGGGTTGGCGATGGTCGCCGAGCATAAAATGAACTGGGGGTTGGCGCCGTAGAAAC
>JASFEJ010000001.1:0-38221 GCA_050124895.1 Dehalococcoidia bacterium | reverse complement strand
GGGTGGTGTTGGAGCCCTGACCCATATCGCAGGCGCCGGTGTAAACATCAACCTTGCCGTCGATGTTTATCTGGACCCTCGCCGCCGAGAAGGCGTAGGGGGTGTTGAACCAGTTAAAGATACCGCCGGACATAAAGCCGTAGGCGGAAACACCGATGCCGTGGTTGGCGGGCAGCTTGCCCCGCTTCTCGATGTGCTCTTCAATCTTGTCCAGGCACTGGTGCAGGCCGCAGCTCTGGATGAAGGCCTGTCCGGGGACTTCGTAGTTGGGGGTCATGCCGTTGATGCGCCTGATTTCGATGGGGTCTATGCCCAGGTCGTCGGCCAACATGTCAATCTGGGATTCGCCGACGAATGTCGACTGGGGAGCGCCGAAGCCGCGCATAGCCGAGCTCGGCTCGGTATTGGTGTAGACACGATAGCCGTCGTAGCGGTAGTTGGGGAACTTGTAAGGGAAGGAGGAGAAGAAACCGGTCAGGTAGAGGGCGGTGGCACCCATAGCCGTGTAGGCGCCGCCCTCGGTGATGACGCGGGCTTCCTTAGCTTGGAACTTGCCGTCCTTAGTAGCGCCGAGCTTGAGGAAGTAATACATGGGGGTGCGGCGCTTGGTGGCGGTGAACTCCTCTTCCCGGGTTAATACTATCTTCACCGGCCGGCAGAGCTTCTGGGAGAGGACAGCGGCGCAGAACTGGGCCGAGTCGAGCTCGAACTTGGAGCCGAAGCCGCCGCCGGTGTGGCGGTTCATCACTCTGATGTCGCTCTCTCTAATATCCAGCATATCGGCATAGAGCCGCTGGATATAGTACGAAGACTGGGTCGATGTCCACACGGTGAGCTTGCCGTTGTGGCCGAAGCTGGCCACGGCGTCGTGGGTCTCCATGCAGACGTGCGCCTGTGAAGAGCACTTGAACTGGTCTTCGCGGATGTAGTCGCACTTCTGGAAGGCCTCGTCGACATCGCCCCACTCGATATGGCGGTTGATATTGATGTTAAGCTCGACGCCGTCGTGGACCTGGGGGGCATCTTCCTTGATGCCTTCCAGGGGGTCGTAGACGGCGGGTAGGGGGTCGTATTCAACCTCGATTAAGTCCAGCGCCTCTTCGGCGGTATCCTCGTCGATGGCGGCTACGGCCGCTACCGGGTCGCCGATATAGCGGACTTTTTCACGGCAGAGGATTTCCTCGTCACAGAGCTCGGGGAAACGCCGCCAGATGCCCTGTTTGTGCCCCGGGGTATCCTTGCCCGTGACCACCGCCTTGACGCCGATAAGCTTTTTGGCTTTGGAGGTGTCAATCTTGATAATCTTGGCGTGGGGGTAGGGGCTCCTCTTGACCTTGCCGTAGAGCATGTTAGGCAGGACAACATCAAAGGTGTATTTGGCGCTGCCGGTTACCTTTTCCGTGCCGTCGATGTTATGTACCCGTTGACCGAGTATCTTAAATTGCGTCGTCATTTCGCCTCCTTATATTCACCCTTAACCACGGCGGTTATGGCCCGGATGATGCTGTTGTAACCGGTGCAGCGGCAGATGTTGCCGTCGATGCCCTCTTTTATCTCTGCTTTGGTGGGCTTGGGGTTTTCGGTGAGCAGTGCCGTGGACGACATCAGCATTCCCGGAGTGCAGAAGCCGCACTGGTAGGAGCCGTTGTCGAGGAAGGCTCTCTGTAGGGGACTCAGTTTGTTGCCTTTAGCCAGTCCCTCCACCGTCACCACCTCGGCGCCGTTGGCCTGGAGGGCCAGCACGGAGCAGGACTTGACCGACATGCCGTTGAGCATTACGGTGCAGGCCCCGCAGGAGCTGGAGTTGCAGCCCCGCTTGGTTCCGGTAAGCCCCAGTTCGTCTCTCAGGACCTCCGAGAGCAGGGTTTTGGGTTTGACAAAGATTTCGTAGGGTTGGCCGTTAACTTTGAATTTTAGCTCTTTTTTCATATCATCAAACCTCTCTATTAAGCCTTCTTCGCCTCGGCCATGGCCTCTTTGGTCAATCTGGGCACCAGTACCTTAATCAGCTCGCGCCGGTACTCTTCCGAGGCGTAGATATCGGATATCGGTTCTGACTCCTTGGAGGCGGCTTCTCCGGCTTGAGCCAGCAGGGCGTCGGTAATCTTTTTGCCCTTTAGTATCGCCTCCGCCTTCTTGGGTCTGATCGGAGTCGGCGCCGACGCACCGAGGGCAAGGCGAATGTCCTTGCAGACATCGCCCGCGCCCAGCGTAACCGTGGCGGCGACACTGGCGGTGGCCAGGTCGCTTTCAATCACGTTGAACTTGTAATAGGCGGTGCCAGTTTTGGCCGGAACTGGCGGTATTGAAATCTCGGTGAGCAGCTCGCCCTCTTTCAGCGCCGTCTCGAAGTAGTCCAGGGTAAAGTCTTCGGCGGGCATACTTCTTTTGCCCTTGGAGCCAGTCATGGTGAAGGTGGCGCCCAGCGCAATAAATACCGGTGCTGGGTCGCCCGCGGGGTCGCCGTGGCAGACGTTGCCGCCGATGGTGCCCCAGTTGCGGGTCTGAATCGAGGCCAGGCGGGTCTCCATCTTGGCCAGCACGGGGTATTTCTTCTTGATGACCGCCGATTTCTCAACGGCGCGGTGGGTGGTGGTGGCGCCGATTTTGAGCCCGTCCTTCTCGTCCTTGATGTAGCTTAGCTCGGATACGCCCTTGATATCAATCAGGTAGGGAGGGGCGACCAGTCCCTGCCGCATCAATACCAGCAGTGATTGCCCGCCGCAGATTACCTTGCAATCGTCCTGGTATTTATCCAGCAGGGCAAGGGCTTCCTTGAGCGTCTTGGGGGTGAAGTATTCAAAGTCGTTTATCATTCCTAAGCCTCCGTTTCCATTTCTCTAGCCACCCAGCTCTTCCTTGAGTTTTTTCTGTAGGTTGGTGATAAACTGTTCACCAACTTTGTTGACCTTGGCGCGCATTATTCTCTCGCCGAAGGTCGCCAGCCGCCCCACCATGTTCACGTTGGAGCTGTAAGCAATCTCCACCTCGCCGCCAGCAATCTCTTTCATGTCGACGATGGTCTCCTGGCTGAAGGTGCCGGCGCCGCCCATGGCGACACCCCGGCCCACCGCTTTGACGTGTTTGGGCGCTTCAAGCTCGGTCAGTTTCTGGGTAAACTGGACCTTGACGCCGATGGGGCCCACCTTCTGCTTGACGATGCCTTCCCAGGTCGTGTCGTCAACAGGCTCCATCTTTTCGGCCCCGGGGATACAAGAAGCCAGGGTGCCGGGCGCCAACAGGAAGTCCCAGACCTTCTGGACGGGCGCTTTCATGGTAAACTTTCCCTCGATTTTCATCCTTGTTCAGTCCTCCTGTCGTTTTTGTCCTACAACAACTCATCAATATAGGGGTCTTCCTTAAGGTGGGGGAGGGAAGGCATGACGAACTTGCCGTTGGACTTCGATAGGGGCAGGTTCTTCAAGGCTTCCGGTAGAGCCCCCCGATACTTCTCGCAATAACACAAAAGATAGTGCCGCCCACGGTAGACGGGACAGTCTTTGCATAGAGCCTCCGAAAAGGGGCATATCATTTTAGCCTTAGCCATTAGCGCGGCTCTTCCTTGATTATTGGGCTGTACCCGCTTATATTTTCACACAATAACTAGTTAGTATGCAAATTTTGATTACGACATGAGTTTAAAATCCGGGCTTTCCCAGTCTTTCATCGGCCTCATCCACTCCGCTTTCTCGACGAACTCGTCGTGCGCCAGGGGTACGGGTGGGTGGCAGAGGAACTGCGGGTCGAATTCGTCCTTGACCTTGAGCATCCAGGTATGGTAGTTGGGCCCGTAGGCAGGTCCGGTAAGATACAGCGGCTGGTGAGGGCCCAGCAGCGAAGTGTAGAAACGCTTTCTTATATTCTCCTTTGATGTCTCCAGATAGAAGAAATCGACGCCGTCGGTGTCTACGTCCGGGTCCCAGTAGACGAGGAACTCGGAGTAGCCCTGGTGGCCCAGCTCGAAGCTCTGGAACCAGCCGGGGTCGCCGTAGTCGGGCATAAGCGGCGGGGTAAATTTAGGCTTCAACGCGGCGTAGTTTTCTCCGTGGGGGATGGCGTGCGTCAGTGTCTCGATGACATAATCCACCGAGACGTAGCTGCCGCACATCAGCCACATCCCCGCCGAGTCGGCGTTCTTAAACCAGGACTCGTCGGAGGGGCGGGTGCGGCGTGCCTCACCGCCGAGCTCGGTAATAATCTCGTTGAGTATCTTCTCTTCGTATTCCATCTGCTCATCGGAGGTAAAGGCGATGAGCAGTACGCGCAGCAGGTGGAAGTTGGCGATGGACTCCTCGGTTTCCTGCGACCAGATATCCCAGAAATCCTCTTTGCAGTTGGCTTTGGCGATAGCCCGCCAGAAGATGGGTACCTTGGTCGCTCCGCCCCCGATTTCCGTCTTGGCCATCTCGAACATGGCCTGTTTCATGGAGTTCTTATCGGGCATGGTGAAGTTTATCCATTTTACCCTCTTGACGGGGAGCTCCAGGGTGGTGTGGGGTGAAATCCCCGACGGTACCAGCCTTTCGGGCTGGAAGGGGAGGAGTTTTATGGCCATCTTGGTGACGATGCCCAAACATCCCCTGACCCCGGTGAAGCCGCGCAGCAGCCCCCTCAGGTCGGGGCCGGGCCCCTCGCCCCAGAAGTCGTCTTCGCCGGTGGCCAGCGAGCCCATCTTGACCAACTCGCCGTCGGGCAGGACCAGTTCCGTGCCCAGGATGCGGCGGTGGGGCAGGCCGATGCGGTAGCTTAGGGGCGACCAGCCGTCGCCGAGCATATTGGCGATGGCGGAGCACTGCGAACCGCCGCCGCCGACCACAATATAGCAGCCCCGCTTCATCGCCTCTTCCTGGAGCTGGGAATAAATAACCCCCGATTCCACCGTGGCGTAGAGGTGCTTATCGTCAATCGTGCAAGAGGTCATTCTCTTCAGGTCGATGAGCAGCTCGTCGTTGACGTGGCAGTGGGAGCGTGGCCCGTACCAGCCGGTGCTGTAGGGTACGTAGGGTACTTTGTATTTGTTACAGGCCTTAACTATCTTCTGGACTTCCTCGGTAGTCCGCGGCATGATAATGCCGCCGGGTATCTTGGTCATTACCCTCTCGTAGCCCAGCCCGCACTCATAGCCGCCCGGTCCGGAGCGATAGCCTTCGCAGATTACAGGGTCGGACGAGATATATTCTTTGCCGACAATAGATTCCAGCGCTTTGTATGCTTCTTTGGATATAGCCATAATCTAGCCTCCTTAGCCTCTATATTGCCGCCAGTATAATTTCGGAAATATCGAGCACCTTTATTTTTTCACCTTCCTTGTTTACGGCCTGGGCGAAGTTCTCCTTGCACCAGGGACAGGTGGCGACCAGAGCCTTAGCTCCGATGGCCTTTACCTCCTCAAGCCTTTCCTTGGCCGCCCAGGAGGCGAAGTCGGGGAAGGCTTCCCTGGTGCCGCGGCCCGCGCCGCAGCAGAAGGCGTTTTCCTTCATCCTTACCATTTCCACCAGCTCAACGCCGGGGATAGCCTGCAAGATATCTCGGGGTGGCTGGTAGACGCCGTTTTCGCCGCGTCGTCTTTCCAGCCGGGGTTCTACCATGCCCCACTCGCCGCGCTCGCCCTCCCAGGGGGTCCAGGGCTCGCTCAAGCGGCTCAGGCTGCAGGAATCGTGGTAGGTGAGTTTGAGGTCAACCTTCTTCTTGAGCTTGAGCGCCCCCTTCTTGACCAGCTCGTCAACGAACTCCACCAGGTGGACGACCTTGAAGCCCAAATCATCGGTGGCGATATCGAGCATCTTGGGATAGTCGACCTTCCACATCCGGTAGCCTTCGGCGCAGCTTACCAGCAGGGTCTTGGCGCCCGTCTTTCTGACCTCTTCGATATTGCGCTTGGCCAGCTCCCTGGCCTCGTCAATCATGCCTACCGAGTAGAGCACGTTGCCGCAGCACCACTCGTCGGGCATGAGCATGAAGGGCGTGCCCGAGGCCTTGAGTATCTTGGCCGTCGCCTGGGCAATCTCGGGGCTGGTGTAAGCCGCCGAGCAGCCGACGAAATAGAGGACATCGGCCTTTTCGGCCGGTTTAACGTCCTTGGGCAGCCAGTTGTTGCGGTTGGCGTGGGGGGAGCCGAGACGGTTGTGCTTTTCGGCTATGTTCTGGGCCAGCTTTTTGTGCTGGGGCATGGGCCCCTTGCCGTCCTTGACCGCCTTTATTCTGAGCGCCTCGAGGGTAAGCTCTATCTCCAGGTCGAGGTTGCGCTTGCAGCCCACGTCGCAGGCGCCGCAGAGGGTGCAGGCGTAGAGTATCTTGAGCAGTTCGTCGGTATACTCCATCCTGCCCTCGAGCATGGCCGTCCCGATTCTCATCTTGCCGTAGGCGCCGTAGGAGTCGAACAGATACTTGGTGGCGCTGGGGCAGCGGGTGCTGAAGTTCATCCCGGGCATATAAATATGGTCGACCCAGGTGCACCCCTTGCACTTGATGCACTTGCTCATGTCGTATTCAAAGTTATCTAAGTTGGTTACATCCAGCTTCACTTTACCTTTGAGCATCTTTAATCCTCCCTAGAAACACAGATTACCCGGGTTCATTATATTATTGGGGTCGAAGAGCTTTTTCACCCTCTTCAGGGTAACGGCGTAGCCGTTGGCTTTGTCGTAAACCATCTTGGCCCACTCGCCGTAGGGGCGGGTGAAGAGCCCGCCATTGTCGAATATGGTTTTGGCGGCTTCGCTGGCCAGGTTGCGCACTCGTTCCACCTCGGGGTTGCTGGCGGGGTCGTAGAAGAGGTTGAATTCCAGCTGGCAGGCCCGATTATGCTCTATGGGCTGTAGATAGATGCCCAGGTCGCCTTCGGGGTAGCCGTGCCGGGAAGCCATCGCTTCCATCCTCTCGATGAACTTGGGCGCCAGCATCGGTTTGGTGATGAAGAAGATGCTGTGGCAACCGCCCTTGTAGCGGTTCTTCCAGTAGGTTACTTCCTTGGGCCAGGGTTTGCGGAACATGTCCAGTAGCTTTTGGCCCGAGCCGGGGAGCCCGGGTAGGTCTGGGCTGAACGAGATTTGGGGGAACTCGTTTTTGATAATCTCGTTGAGCGCTTTCTCTTCGTATCTAATCTTGCCGTCGGGGTCGCGGAAATGTCCGCTGATGACCATAAAGAGCGTCCAGGCCGGCAACGAAGCCTTTAGCGAGGCGAACTCTTTCTGCATGTCCTTGGCCATTATTGCCGCTAGGTCGGTGTTATTCAGCAGCAGGCACTCCTGGCCGATTCTTATCTTCAGTATTCTGTAGAGGAATTCAATAACCATGTTGAGGTCTTTGACCGGGGTGATGAACACCTTGTCTTTCTGGGTCGGGAATTCGGTCTTGAGGTTAGCCCAGGTCACCGCTCCCATCGTCCCCTGGGCCAGCTGTAGGAATCTGTAGAAGTCTAAGCCGGGCCCCGCCGGTTGGCCCCCCTTGGAGGGGGAATCGGGGTAGCCCGTGACGCTGGCCGAGCCGGTGCGGAAGACCTCGCCGTTGGGCCAGACGACTTCCATGCTCTGCAGCGGCTCTCCGTAGTCATAGACGGTGTTGGTGATGACCTCTCTTTCCAGGGTGTCGGTAAGCACCGAGCGCTGGGGGTGGGGGAGAAGGGGCAGCATTATGCGGAAGCCCTTCTCGGCCAGGTGGTTGGTGAGCTGCTCCCAGGTTACTCCAGCTTCAAACCTTACGCGTTTGTTGAAATCATCGACCTCGAAGATGCGGTTCATCCGGGTAAGGTCGAGGATGATGCCGCCCTTCTTGGGGATGGTCGTCCCGTAGAAGTGCACCCAGGAGCTGACCGGCACTACCGGTAGCGAATGGTCGTTGGCTACCTGGATGATTTTTTGCACTTCCTCGGTGTCCTTGGGTTTGACCGCGTAGTCGGGCATTCCGGCTGGCTGGAGGCTGAAGTCTTTAGCGTAGCTCTCTAAAGCCTTGGGGTCATCGGAGAAGTTCTCGACGCCGACGATGGCCACAAGCTTATCCCGTTTATTCATAGATTTACCTCCCGCTTAGCTATGATTTTATCCAAAAAAATCGACCCTTAATCTTTGTTGGGCCTTGAAAGTAAAATTCTCAAATTGGGCAGAGCCACGGCTACTTAAAAGCTAATAACCTTTTGCCGCTTGAAGGATAGCATAAAATAATAGGGCATGGCAAATTTTTTTACCTGAAAAATCGGTGGGAAAATTTGCCGACACTAAAGCGGAAGCCGTGGCTCCAGATGAGCGATTAGTTTAAGAGCGGGAAGACTTGTCTCGGCCGCCCTCTTTCTTGGTGGGGGTGGGGGTTTTGTCGGGCTTATCGATGACGTACTTTTCCGCCGTGAATGGTGAGTAGCCAGTGGAAATTTTCCGACCGCCCTCCGTAATCACCAACCCCGTACCGCATCTGGGACACGTCTGATTTTGGGGGAACTGCAACGCCCAACCTGAACAGTGATAGGCGCACTTTGGGCATTTGCCGTCTAGCATACTTTATCATACTTATTGGCAACCTTCGGCGTCAAGTTTATTGTATGGGGGAGGGAATAGGCTTCCGCCCTTCCGAGCTTTTCTAATTGCGCTCATACTCCTTTTCCCTGCCAGTTTCGGGTGATTTTTGGACAAGGCGCACTTTTATTGCCGGTTACGGCGGGTAGGCTCGGCTGTTTGGGGCAAATTGACTATTATTGACTATAATCAGGCAGGGCTTTTATCGTTCAATAGAGTTGAGATAATCTCGGTACCAGGCCAGCTGGTTCAATACCCTGGCGGCGCGGCGCGGGCTGGGGTAGACCGGTAGGGCCTCCCGGCTGAAGAGAGAGGCGACCTCGGGGTCGGTGGCGAATTCGACGGCGGGCTTGACCATGAAGACCGGCTTTTCGTCCCGCTTGACCCGTAGCTTAAGCTTGTCCAGGGCGCTTTCCTCCGCCTGGCGGTAGGCCTTAATCTCTTCCTTATTATACATGGTGGCCAGGCGGTCGGTGTTAGCCCCGATGGGCGCTTGCAGCAGGACGGCGTCGATATCCTTGTCCTCCATCATGGCGAAGAGGGAGGGAAAGATGGCCTCGTTTTCGGCCATGCTGATGCCGGCCATATCCACCGGGTTGGCGTGGGACCAGCGCGGCGGCAGGTGGTTATTCAGCTTTTCTATTGTCGCTGGCGCCAGCTTAGGTATGGCTAAGCCCTCTTTTTCGCAGGCTTCGGCGGACATTACCCCCAGGCCGCCCCCGATGGTCAGGATGCCAATCTTGCGGCCGTGGGGCAATGGCTGGTAGAGTAGAGCGGTGACCACGTCGCAGAGCTCGTCGTCGTCCTCTACCCTGAGCACCCCTGCCTGGTGGAAGGCGGCGGCATAGACCTCGTCCGAGCCGGCCAGGGTGGCGGTGTGGGACCTGGCCGCTTCTGCCGAGGCCTTGGTCGCCCCCGACTTGATGACGATGACGGGTTTGTGAGGGGTAATCTTTTTGGCTAACTCAAAAAAACGTCTGCCTTCTCTTAGACCTTCGATGTAGAGGGCGATTATCCTGGTGTCCTTGTCCTCGGCCACGTATTCGAAGTAGTCTTCCAGGTGTATGTCGGCTTCGTTGCCGGTGCAGACGAATTTGCTAAAGCCGATGCCCGACATCATGCCACGGTGGAGTATACGGTGCCCGTAGTTGCCGCTCTGGGCGATGAGAGCCACCGGCCCGGGAGGAGTCTCGAAGGTCCAGGCCAGCGTGGATAATTGGGATGAAGTATCGGCGTGGCCCATGGCGTTGGGTCCGATAAAACGTATTCCCCCCTGACGGGCGACCTCGACCAGGTCGGCTTCCAGCTTGACGCCCTCGCCGCCGCTTTCGGCGAAGCCACCGGAGACGACCACCGCTGCCTTTATCCCTTTCTGGACGCACTCGCGGATTAGCTGGGGCACCCGCGGTGAGGCGACGACGATGACGGCCAGCTCCACCGGCTCGGGGATATCGAGCACGCTGGCATAGCTCTTAACGCCCATAACCTCGGCAGCGTTGGGGTTAACCGGGTAGATTCGGCGGCGGGCGGGGCGGAGGAGGTGCTGCATAATGCCGTGTCCCCAGGAGCCGGGGTTGTTGGAGGCGCCGATGACGGCCACCGACTTGGGGTCGAAGATGTGTGGCCAGTGAATCTTTCTGTCAGGACTGTTTTTCAAAGATTTATCACCCGAATTCTGTATTAGATTCTACACGCTGCATATGTCATAAGACAAGTTCACCTTTGCGGTGACGATTTGGTCTGCATCATAATAATAAGGTATTCTATGCTATAATCTAAAAACGAGGTTTTTTAAGAAGGTAAGCGATGGCTCAAACCAAGAAGTACGAGGTGGTCATTATCGGTGGCGGTCCGGCCGGGCTTACCGCCGGGCTTTACACGGCGCGGGCGGGGCTTAAAAGCCTGCTCATCGAGCGCGGCGCCTTCGGCGGACAGATGTTTAACGCACCGCTGGTGGAAAACTACCCCGGTTTCCCCGAGGGTATCTCCGGTGCCGAGCTGGGTGCCCTGATGCATAAGCAGGCGGCTAAATACGGGCTGGAGACGCTAACGGCCGAGGTCACCGGACTAAAGGCGGGCAAGACGCATAAGGTTATTACCAGCCAGGGCAGCTTCGAGGCCGAGGCGGTTATTATCGCCGCTGGCTCGGACTACCAAAAGCTGGGCGTTCCCGGTGAGGAAACGCTTACCGGGCACGGCATCTCCTACTGCGCCACCTGCGACGGCTTTTTCTTCCGTAAAAAAGAGGTGGCGGTGGTGGGTGGTGGCGATGCCGCCATCACCGACGCCCTGGAGCTTATCCAGCATGCCACCAGGGTCTACGTCATCCACCGCCGTGACCAGCTACGGGCGGGGGAAGTCCTGCAGAAGCGGGCTATGGCGCAGCCCAAAATAGAATTCATCTGGGATAGCGTCGTTGAGGAGGTTGTGGGTGGGGAGGCGGTCAAGGCATTAAAACTGCGCAACGTTAAGACCCAGAAGACTTCTACTTTGGAGGTAGACGGCGTCTTTATCGCCGTGGGGCTTAAACCCAACAGTCAGCAGTTCGCCGATATACTAAAGCTAGCTAAAACAGGGCATATTATCACCGACGCCGCGATGACAACCTCAACTCCGGGAATCTTTGCCGCCGGGGATGTTCGCCAGAGCTCAGCCCGCCAGATTGCCGCCGCCGTCGGCGACGGCGCTACCGCCGCCATAGCCACATTCAGCTATCTGAAGGGGTAAAAAGGGTGGGGTGGCGACCCCGGGGGGATTCGAACCCCCGATCTCCACCGTGACAGGGTGGCATGTTAGACCGCTACACCACGGGGCCGTTTCAGTAAGCAAAGTCTATCAGGGGCGCTGTGCCCTGTCAAGCTAGGTTGGCAATCGAGGTATTGTTGCATTATTTGTTGTATGCTATAATAGCTAATCTCTAACGGGTAAGGAGTATATGGTTACTAAGGAGAATACGGTTACCGAGGAAAGCAAAAAACTTCGAGATTACGAACTGGTGGTGATAATCAGCCCCGAAGTCGCCGAGGACGGCATTGACGGCATCGTGGACAACATCAGCCAACTGATTAGCCGCGAAGGCGGCACGGTCGACGAGACGGACCGCTGGGGCAAGCGCAAGCTAGCCTATCCCATCAAGCATTTTCTGGAAGGCTATTACATTCTCTTTCGATGTAAGATGAAACCGGCCTTGGGCAAAGGGCTTGAAGCCAGTTTACGAATATCTGAGGAGGTGCTACGGCATTTACTAGTAAGATTAGACAGCTAGTTTGAGGAGAAACGCCCGTTTCCTACGGATGTTGCCGAGGGCGAAAGGAGTTTACGGATGTTGACCCTGAACAAAGTGATGATAATAGGAAATGTTGGCACTGAACCCGAAATGCGTTTCACCCCCAACGGCAATCCGGTAACCTCGTTCCGTGTTGCCACCAATCGAGTTTACACCACCCCCGAAGGTGAGCGTAGGCAGGAAACGGAATGGTTTACCGTAGTCGCCTGGAACAGATTAGCCGAGAATTGCAACCAGTATCTAACCAAAGGTCAACGTGTTTATGCCGAGGGCAGGCTGCACACCCGCAGCTGGGAGGGCCAGGACGGGCAGCAGCGCTCTCGCTCGGAGATAGTGGCTAACCGGGTGCTCTTCCTCGACCGACAGGCAACGGCGCCCACTTCCGGAGAGGGGGGCGAGGAGTCCAGCTCCAGTCCCAGCGAGCCGGAGCCGGCGGTGGAAGACGTGCCCTTCCCCGATGAGGGCTAGAAATTTACTAGAAGGGTTTGGGTAAGAAAATAAGAGGTGGCTAGAAGAAGAGCTGACGAATCAAGGGCAAGAAGGCCGGGTAGGTCGAGATATATACCGAGGCGCAAGTTTTGTTCTCTCTGTGTCGATAAAGTTAAGGAGATAGATTACAAAGACCCGGCTAAGTTGCGCCATTACATATCGGATAGGGGTAAGATTGGTCCCCGGCGTAAGACCGGCACCTGCGCCAAGCACCAGCGCGCCCTGGCGCTGGCCATAAAGAGGGCGCGGCACTTAGCCTTGCTGCCCTATGTGCCGGCGCACATCCATAAGACAGGGGGCGTTGGTGTCCGCGATTAGCCGGGTACCGGGCGCTCATTTTGGGGGTACCCGGATAAGTCCGTCTTATCTTTCCCCCTTTGACACCCCAGAGATTACGGAAGTATAATCATCCTGATTTAATTTAGGGAGTTATTTGTGCCTAAAAGAACCTATCAACCGAAGAGTGTTCCCCGGAAACGGGAGCACGGCTTTAGAGCCAGAATGTCTACCCGTGGCGGTCGAGATGTCTTGAAGGCACGACGGCTTAAGGGACGTAAGCGCTTGACCGTGGTGTAACCATGCGAGGCGAGCAATACCTTACCAGAGCGGAGCAATATGCCCTGGTCTATGAGCAGGGCCGCTCCTGGGCGAGCGAGCTGGTGGTGATGAAGGCTTCGCCCAACCAGCTTAGCTTCTCGCGGTATGGGTTATCGGTGGGCCGTCGGCTGGGTGGGGCGGTGGTGAGGAACCGGGTTAAGCGCCGAATGCGCCAAATAATGCGGGCGTTGCCGCTGGAGGCGGGTTGGGATATCATTCTTATCGCCCGACCTAAAGCGGCGGCAGCTAGCTTCGCTGTTTTGGAGAAAACTATCCGGGGGTTAGTCTCCCGGGCCGGAATATTAGCGAGGGAGTATGAAGGAGCTTGCCTTAGGGTTAATTAGGTTATATCAGCTGACTATTTCGCGGATTATACCGTCGAATTGCCGCTATAGCCCGACCTGTTCCCAGTATACTTATGAAGCTGTCTCCCGTTTTGGTTTTTTCAGGGGTTGCTGGATGGGGGCAAGGCGCATCGCCCGCTGTCACCCCTTTCATGAAGGCGGCTATGACCCCGTGCCGCCTATCAAGTGTGGAGGGAATGGCTAAGTGAGGATGGGAAGAAAGACGCTGCCTGTGGGCAAGATCAGCCTGCTTATTGTTATGCTTCTGGTGACGCTGCTGGTGGTGGGTTGCTACGGTATCAGCACTTCCCCGTCCGGCGGTTCCGGCGCCACCGTAACCGAGGAGACTATATTCTTATCCCCCTCCTTGCAGCAGTCGGGCGGCTTCGGCTGTTCGTCGTCGACGGCGGAGGGTAAGCTGGTGGCGATAAACGCGGAGACGGGCGTTCAGCGCTGGGAGGTCACGCTGACTGGCGCGGTGCAGTCGGGCGGCTTCGGCTGTTCCAGCGGGGGGGTACCGGTGGCTGTTTACGGCAGCCCCGCCTTTTTTGAAGAGCTGGTCTATGTTGCCGGCTACAACGGCAAGGTCTATGCTCTTAACACCGAGTCGGGGGCGTTACGCTGGGTCTATCCCCGCGAAGGCAACATGGACTCTATCGTCAGCGGCCTGGTGGTCGCCCTGGATAAGATATTCTTCAACTGCTCCGACGGTAAGGTCTACGCCCTGGACGCGTTTACCGGTGACTTTCTCTGGGAGTTCGCTACCGAGAGTGAGGACAAGATATGGTCAACTCCTGCCTATGACGATGGCACGCTCTACGTAGGCTCCTTCGATAAGAAGCTCTACGCTATAAACGCTGACGACGGCACGGAAATATGGCAATTTGAGGCGGAGGGGTCTTTTGCCTCCACGCCGCTGGTCGATAACGGCACCATCTATGTCGGCGCCCTCGACCGCTACTTATACGCTATAAATGCCGCCGACGGCACGGAGAAATGGAAATTCCAGGCCGAGAAATGGTTCTGGACGAGGGCGGTGGTTTTTGGGGATACCATCTACGCCGGCTGTTTCGACGGCAAGGCTTATGCCCTGAATACCCTGAGCGGGAGTAAAATAACCGAGTTCGACCTGGAAAGCCCGGTCCGTTCCTGGCCGGTCCTGGTCGAGGACAGGGTTCTTATCGCCACCGAGGTAGGCAAGATATACACCATAGATGCCGCCAATAATCAGCTCGGGCTTTTTGCCGACCTGGAGGAGACGATATACGCCCCGCTTAGCGTGGGCGAAGGCGTGCTCTATGTTTATACCCAGGAGCAGAACCTACATGCCTTTAACGTCGATACCGGCGTGAAGATGTGGGTCCTGTCCTTTAAGTGATAGTGAGGTAGATTTCATTGGGTTTAAACTGGTGGGACATAATCGCGATACAGCCGATGACGAACGTCCTCATCGTACTGACGGACGTTCTCTTCAATAACTTCGGGCTGGCTATTATCGCCCTGACGCTTCTGGTTAACGCCGCCATGCTCCCCCTGACCATGAAGCAAACTCGCGCTTCACGGGCGATGCAGGAGCTCCAGCCCAAGCTTGCCGAGCTTAAGAAGAAGTACGCTAAAGATAAGGAAAAGCTGGCGCGGGAGCAGATGAACCTCTATAAAGAGTCGGGGGTCAGCCCGGCTGGCTGCCTGCTGCCGCTATTAATCCAGATGCCCATCTGGATTGCCCTGTTCCAGTCAATCATGCGGGTGCTGGCGGTAATCCCGGAGAACCTGGCGGGGCTTTCCAACTATCTCTACTCCTGGCCGATGGTCTATACCACACTGCCCCTGAATAACCATTTCCTCTGGCTGAACCTGGCCAGCGGTGACATTTTCCTGGCGCTGCTGGTGGGTGCCTCGATGTGGGTGCAGCAGAAGATGGTACAGGCACCCGTCGTTGACCCCAGCCAGAAGACGCAGAGCAGCCTGATGCTCTGGATAATGCCCATTATGTTTGCCTGGTTAACCCTGTCTTTCCCCAGCGGTCTGGCCCTTTTCTGGGTGACTTCGAACCTGTTTAGAATCGGCGTACAGTACTGGATTGGGGGGTGGGGAGGCTTGGCGAGGTCGGCGCCCAAGAAGGATACGGGCCGCGATAAGAAGTATAAAAAGCGCATCGCCGAGGTGGAGGAAGCGCCTGAGGGCGGTGCCGACATCGTGCCTAGTTCAGCACAGGAAGAGGATTTGAGCTATGAAGAGTCTGGAGGCAAGCGGCCGGACCGTGGAGGAGGCTATCCAAAAAGCCCTAGAGACACTAAACCTAAATCTCGAAGAGGTGGAGGTCACCGTCGTAAAAGAGGGTAAGCACGGTATCTTGGGGCTGGGATCCGAAGAGGCTGTGGTCAAGGTTGAGCCTCGGGCCGGCGTGCCGGAAGATATGGACGACAAAGCTAAGGAGGTCCTGGAAACTATCCTGGCCCGGCTGGGGGTGACGGCTTCGGTATCCTGTGAGACCAAACCCCCGGTGGAGGGTGGCGATGGGGTCATCACCCTTGATGTGAGCGGTGACGACCTTGGTATCCTTATCGGGCGAAGGGGTCAGACCCTTTCCGCTCTGCAGTATGTCGTCCGGCTTATCCTGGCTCATCAGACCCAGGCCAGGGTGCCTATAGTTATCGACGTCGAAGGTTACAAACAGCGCCGCTACGAGGCGTTGAAGGCTTTAGCCCAGCGTATGGCCGAGCAGGTCAAGACCAAGGGCCGCCCCTTCACGCTGGAGCCGATGCTGGCTTACGAGAGGCGTATTATTCACCTGGCTTTAGCCAACGACCCCGATGTCACCACCGAGAGCGTTGGTGAAGGCGAGTCCCGCAAAGTAGTCATTGTGCCCCAAGAGCAATAGCCGCCTGGCTTGATTGCTTGAAAATAATTAGGGAAAGGGGGCAGGGGATGGCTAAGGTTGACTGGGCCGGGCTTAGCGAGCAGATGGAGCGCTGGCTGCGCTTGAAGACAAGCCCGGTGGCCTACAAGAGGCTGGAGAGGGTGGAGGAGCTGGACAAAATCCCCGAATTAGTACGCCTCGACCGCCACGCTTCTTTTTGCCAGGTGCCGGCTATGGCCCGAACCACGGGTTTGACGGTAGGCGCTACTAGAGATAACTTCGGCGAGCGCTGCGCCCGCATCAACGGCCTGGCGCCGACCACCGAGAAACAACTCGCCTGGGAGGCGGAGCAATTCTCTCATGGCTGGTTCGCTGATTTGGAAGAGGCCAAAAAGCAGATGGCGGCCTACCCCACAGTGCCTCCCGGAGAGGCGGTCGTGCTGGCGCCGCTGGCGGCGGGCAAATTCGAGCCCGATGTCGTCTTAATCTACGCTAACCCGGCGCAGATGATGTATCTCATGAACGGGCTCCAGTTCAAGGACTACGAGCGCTTTCAGTTCTTCTTCATCGGTGAGGGCTCCTGTGCCGACGGGCTGGCGCAATGCTATACCACGGGCAAGCCCGCCCTAGCTATTCCCTGCATGGGCGAGAGGGCTTTCGGCGCCGTTAGTGATGACGAGATGGTCATGGCTCTGCCGCCGAAGATGATGGCCAAGGCGGTAGAGGGGATGCAGTCACTTAAAGCGAGGGGTATTAGCTACCCGGTTAACTATCTGGGGCCTATGTGTGACCCCTCGCCCGTGCTGACGATGATATACCCCGAGTGGTGGCAGCGCCGCTAACCTTTATACAAAAGAGCTTGTTTTATTTTTCGAGCTGTGCTAACCTTTAGCGGTAAAGGCAGTGACGGAGAGGAGTAGGGGAGAAACGGGCAACCAAAGCGAGTCTGGTCGGGTGAAAGCAGACGTTACCGTCCCCCGAAAATCGCTCCCGAGCCACCAACCGAACGGTGTACCTAGTAGACTTGGTCGGTAGCGCCAGCCGTTATCAAGGGCGGGGGCATTGTCTGTGCCCTGTAAAGCGTCCCCGTTGAAAGCGAGGGAAATAGGGTGGTACCGCGGGTAATATTGTCCCGTCCCTAGAGGGCGGGATTTTTTGATATAGAGGTGGTTTTATGTTTGAGCCTGTCGGCAGCCGGGTGAATTTTCCGCAAGCCGAGGAGAAAATCCTGGGGCTGTGGAAGGATAATAAAATCTTCGGGCGAAGTGTTGAACAGCGCCAGGGGAAACCTCGTTTCGTTTTTTATGAGGGGCCCCCGTTTGCCAACGGCAATCCCGGCATCCATCATGTTCTGGCCAGGATTTTCAAGGATGTCATCATCCGCTACAAAGTAATGAAGGGCTATTATGTGCCGCGTATTGCCGGCTGGGATACCCACGGCTTACCCGTAGAGTTGGAAATAGAGAGGGAGCTCGGCTTCTCCGGCAAGGAACAAATCGAAAAATACGGAGTGGAACGGTTTAATAAACGCTGCCGGGAAAGCGTCTTTCGCTACCTCAAAGAATGGAATAAGCTCACCGAGCGCATTGCCTATTGGGTAGACCTGGAAAAAGCCTACATGACGATGAGTAACGACTACATCGAGACCGTCTGGTGGGCAATCAAACAGCTGTGGGATAAGGGCCTCATCTATCAGGGCTACCGGGTCACGCCCCACTGCCCCCGCTGCGGCACCTCGCTGAGTTCGCACGAAGTCGCTCTCGGCTATAAAGACGATACCAGCGACCCCTCGGTTTATATAAAGTTCAGGGTGGCCAAGGCATCCAATCTGCCCTCGGATAAACCCACCTACCTTTTGGCCTGGACGACAACACCCTGGACTTTACCGGGTAACACGGCTTTGGCCGTGGCCGCCGACGCCGAATACGCCGTTTTAGAGAGCCAGGATGATTACCTGGTCATGGCCTCGACGCTGGTGGCAGCGGTGGGGCTGGAGGGCTACAAGATAGTAAAGCGGTTGAAGGGGAAAGAGCTGGTCGGTGTCGAATACGAGCCGTTGTTTAATCCCCACGACTTTGGTGTGGAAAGACGCCTTGTGACCGAGGGGCTGCCGCTGCAAAAAGCCGACAAAGATTTAACCTACAGGGTCATCGCCACCGATTTCGTCTCGCTGGATGAGGGGACGGGGATAGTCCACATGGCGCCGGCCTACGGTGAGGTCGACTACGAGGCGGGAATGACCGAAAAGCTGAGCTTCGTCCACACCGTTGATTTGCGGGGCAACGTCATCGGTAACTACCCCTTCTCCGGCAAATTCGTCAAGGACGCCGACCCGCTGGTGCTCGAAGAACTGGAGAAAAAGGGACTGCTCTTCCGCAGCGAGACCATAAAGCACACCTACCCCTTCTGCTGGCGCTGCGATACCCCGCTGCTCTACTATGCCAAACAGACCTGGTATATACGCACCACGGCGGTTAAAAAAGACCTCATCGCCCGCAACGACGAGATAAACTGGTACCCGGAGCACATCAAGTACGGTCGCTTTGGCAACTGGCTGGAAAATAATATAGACTGGGCCTTCTCCCGCGAGCGCTACTGGGGGACACCGCTGCCCGTCTGGCGTTGCCAGTCCTGCGGCGCTTACGAGGGCATCGGTGGTATAAAAGAGCTTAAAGATAAGCCGGGCTTCTCCGGATTCAAAGAGCCGCTGGACCTGCATAGACCCTTCGTCGACGAATTGACCTTCGACTGCCCCAAGTGCGGGGCTAAGATGCAGCGGGTCACCGAGGTCATCGACTGCTGGTTCGACTCCGGTTCCATGCCCATCGCCCAGCACCACTATCCCTTCGAGAACGAAACCTTATTAGAGGATGGGCGCTTCCCCGCTGACTATATCAGCGAGGCAGTGGACCAGACGCGGGGCTGGTTCTACAGCCTGCACGCCATAGCCACCCTGCTCTTTAACCGGCATTGCTACAACAACGTTATCTGTCTAGGGCTTGTCCTCGACGCCAAAGGCGAGAAGATGAGTAAGACCAAGGGGAATGTGGTTGAGCCCTGGGCGGTAATTGATAAATACGGGGTCGATGCCCTGCGCTGGTATTTCTTCACCAGCACGGCGGCGGGCAACGTCTATCGCTTCGACGAAAAAATGGTGGCCGAAATGAGCCGCCGCTTCCTCTCCACGTTGTGGAACGTCTACTCCTTCTTCGTTACCTACGCTAATATCGATAACTTCGTCCCCGAAAAAGAGGCGGTATCGGCGACTTCCGAGCTGGATAAATGGATTATCTCCGAGCTTAACCAGCTCATCGCCGATGTCGATAGCGGCCTGGAGAGCTATAACCCCACCGAGGCGGGGCGAAAGATAGAGGCTTTTGTTGATGAGCTTTCCAACTGGTACGTGCGTCGCAGCCGCCGGCGTTTCTGGAAGAGCGAGAGCGACGCCGATAAGCTGGCGGCTTACAACACGCTCTACGAGTGCCTGGTGACGCTGTCCAAACTGCTGGCGCCATTTACCCCGTTTGTCGCCGAGGAGATTTACCGCAATCTGGTCGGCTCGGTGGCCAAAGATGACCCGGAGAGCGTGCATTTGGCCGATTTTCCCGTGGCCGATAAGACTAAGATTGATAGTAAACTGGCGGCTGGTATTCGGCTGGCGATGAAGGTATCAAGTCTGGGTAGAGCAGCACGTGCTAAAGCTGGTATCAAGGTGAGACAACCCGTCGCTTACTTCAGGGTCAGCGTAGCTGGTAGCGGGGAGCAGAAAAGCTTGGAGCAGCTGAAATCTCAAGTCTTAGAAGAACTGAATGCCAAAGACTTAAAATTTGGTAGCTATAAAGAAGTGGCAGAGCTTGACGGTCATGGTTATGTAGTCAGTGGGCTAGAACAAGAAATCGACGAAGAAAAGGGCTATAAGGTTCTCACAGGGGGTGGAGTTTATCTGGTGGCAGTCCCGACTGAACTTTCTCCTGAGCTTCTGAAGGAGGGAATAGCCAGAGAAATAGTGAGAAGATTACAGACGATGCGCCGTTCGGCGGGCTTTGATATCGCCGACCACATCGTCACCTGTTACCGGGGAGACGATTATATCAAAAAGGTGATGAGCGACTTCGCCGACTACATCAAGCAGGAAACGCTATCCAGGGAGCTGGTCGAGGGCGCTCCCGGAACGGGCGCTTTCAGCGAAAGCCACAAGTTAAGCGGCCATGAAATAACGCTGGGGGTCAAGCGGCTTTAAGAGGGCGGGCTTTCCGCCAGGGTGATGTAGGCGGTATGCTGTACGCCGTCCCGCCAGTAGCTTATCTCCACCGTTTGCTCTGTCTGGCAAGCGTAGAGGGCCTTGAGCAGCTCGTTGACGTTGGTTACCTCCTGGCCGTCGAAGCCGATAATAACGTCGCCGGCCTCTAGTCCGGCCGTTTCGGCGGGGCCGCCGTCCAGCACGCCTCTAATCAGTGCCCCCTGGTCTACATCCAGGCTGTAATAGGCGGCTACGTTCTGGTCTACGGTGAGCAGGTTCTGTACTCCCAGGAAGGGGCGAATCACGTAGCCGGTTTGCACCAACTGCTGGATAATGGGAGTGGCCGAGTTGCTGCTTATGGCGTAGCCCATTCCCTCTACTCCCACCTGGGCAACCTTGACGCTGGTGATGCCGATTACCTCGCCGGCCATGTTGACCAGCGGCCCGCCGCTGTTGCCCGGGTTGATGGCGGCGTCGGTCTGGACGAGGTCGTCCATAGTTTGCTCCTCCGAAACCAGCAGGGAAACGCCCTTGGCGCTGACGATGCCCTTGGTGGCGCTTATGCCCAGGCCCAGCGAGTTGCCGATGGCGATTACCCAGTCTCCCACCCTTAGCGCGTCGGAATTGCCCACCTGGGCTGCGGGCAGGTTGTCGGCGTTAACCTTGACCACCGCCAGGTCGCTTAAGCTATCGGTGCGTATGGTTAGGGCGGGGAAGGTCCGGCCGTCGGCCAGGGTTACGGTGACGCTCTCCGCCCCCTCCACCACGTGGTTGTTGGTTACGATAAGACCGTCTTCATCGATGATCCACCCCGAGCCCGCCCCCTGCTGCTCGTAGGGACGGTTGAAGATATCGTAACCGGTGTACTCGACGTTGATAGCCACCACCGAAGGGTTGACCATGGCCACCACGTCGGCGATAGTGGGCAAGGCCGAGGTTTCGTCCCCGGCGGCGGGCGCCGTCCAGTTAATGTCGATGGGGGTGGTGACGCCCGGCGTTGTGGTGTCGGCGGGCGTCGTGCTATCTGAGGGCAAAAGCGAGCAGCTGCTCACCAGAAGGCTCAGGACGATAACGAGAGCGATTATAATATACTTTGTCTTCAGCGCTTTCATCGCAGTCCTCTAGACTTCAGCTTCATCTATAATAACGTCAGAATGTTAAACCGTTATTAAAATAATTGTAGCACTGCGGTCGGCTTAGGGCAAAGCGACTTCGGTCAGCTTTAAAAATAGGCTGAAATCTGCTATAGTTTACCCCAGTCCTTGTAAAGGGGGATTCCTGGTGACCGAGGCGGTAATCGCTAAAGCTAGAGACGAGGGCCGGACGGTGCTCACCGAGGTCGAGTCCAAGCAGCTGCTTCGCCGAGCGGGCATCGACGTGGTCGAGACCAAGCTGGCCACCTCCAAAGACGAAGCTGTTTCTGTAAGCCAAGAGCTGGGTTTTCCCGTAGTGCTCAAAATAGCCTCGCCCGATATCATTCATAAGAGCGACGCCGGCGGGGTTAAGCTGGGGCTGGAGAATGCCGAGGCGGTAGGGCAAGCCTACGACGCTATCATGCAATCGGCCAAGCAGAAGTTTCCCAAGGCCAAGATTTTAGGGGTGGCCGTGCAGAAGATGGCGCGCCCCGGCGTCGAGGTCATTATCGGCATGTCTCAGGATGACCAGTTCGGGCCCGTTTTGATGTTCGGGCTGGGCGGCATCCTGGTCGAGGTGCTTAAGGACGTTTCCTTCCGGCTCGTCCCCTTAGCTAAGAGGGACGCCGCCGAGATGGTCAGGGAGATAAAGGGCTACCCCCTGCTCGAAGGCTACCGGGGAGGGGAGGCGGTAAAAATAGCCTACCTGGAGAATTTACTGCTCAAGGTGTCTGATTTTGTCGAGAAAAATCCTGAGGTCAAAGAGCTTGACCTCAACCCAATTTTCGCCTACAGCGATGGCGCTTTGGCCGTAGACGCCAGGGTGATACTGGACCCAAAATGAATCTGAAACAGATGCTGGAGCGGGCGGCAAAGCGCTACGCGGGCAAGACGGTCATCGTCAGTGATAAGCGCCGGCTGTCCTACGCCGAGCTGGACACGGCCTCGAACAGGGTAGCCAACGCCCTGGTGGGGATGGGGATAACTAAGGGCGACCGGGTCGTCCTGCTGCTGACCAACAGCCCCGAGTTCGTCGCTATCTACTTCGGGATAGTCAAAATCGGGGCTATCGCCGTCCTGCTCGACCCTAAGTACAAGCTCACCGAGCTGATTTCCCTGGGCAACGATGCCGCTCCTAAGATAATATTCACCGAAGACCCCTGCCTGGAGCAAATAGCTCCGGCGCTGGATAAGTTCCCCTTTGTAGAAAAAGTAATCGCCCTCGGCGGCAAGAGCCGGGGGAACATCCTCAGCTACGATGAGATTATCTCTCAAAGTTCCGCTGCGCCGGTGGCTTTCGAGCCGGAACCGACCGATTTGGCCCACATCGCCTACAGCTCGGGACCTTCTTTTCATCCCCGCGGAGTGGCCATGTCCCACGGGGCGCTGGCCGAAGAGGCGGAGATATCGGCGGACAGCTTTCAGCAGACGGATAAGGATATCGTGGTCTTGTGCGCTCTACCCATGCACCATGCCTTCGGGCTGGTGGTCATCATGATGACGGCCATCAGCCGGGGCAGCACGGTGGCCATTCTCTCCGGCCTGTCCGTGGACAGCCTTTTCGAGCTTATCGAAAAAGAGAAGGCGACCATATTCATGGGGGTGCCCTTCGTTCACGGCCTGATTGTGGAGGCTATCGAGCTGGAGGGGGTAAAGCACAACATAAGCTCGCTGCGCATGTGGGGTACGGCTGGCTCGGCCATGCCCGCTGCCATCGCCCAAAAGGTTAAAGAGTATGTCGGCCTGACGCCGGTCAATTTCTGGGGCATGACCGAATCGGCGGCTCAGGTTAGCTGCACCGCCCTCGACGGTAGCAGCCCGGCCAAATCGGTGGGCCAGACCCTGCCCGGCTGGGAATTGAAAATAGTCGATGACGACGGTGGGGAACTGCCCGCAGGCGAGAGGGGCGAGATAGTAGTCCGGGGGCCCATCATGAACGGCTACTACAACAGCCCTGCGGCGACGGCCCAGGTGGTTAAGGACGGCTGGCTCTATACCGGCGATATCGGCTGGCGTGATAAAGAAGGATGGCTTTTTCTCTCTCCCCGTCGCAAGAAGGATATGTTCATCAACAAGGGTCAGAATATCTACTCCAGCGATATTGAAACCGTGATCGGCACTCATCCCAAGGTGGCTGAGGTGGCGGTGGTCGGCGTCGCCGACGAATCGAGGGGTGAGGTACCGAGGGCGGTTATCAGGCTAAAGGCGGGAAAGAAGAGTAACGAAACGGAGATAAAACAGTTTTGCCTGGAGCATCTGGCTAACTATAAGGTGCCGCGGCAGGTTATCTTTACCGAGTCCTTACCCAAGACCGCCGACGGCAGAATTGATAAGGAAAAGCTTTAGATGAAACGAAGAGTAGTCGTCACCGGAATGGGCATGGTGACCCCGTTGGGGGTGGGGACGGAGGTAAGCTGGCAGGCTTTGTGCCGGGGGCAGTCGGGGGTGGGGCCGGTCACCCATTTCGACGCCAGCCAGTTCCGTACCCGCATTGCCGGTGAGGTCAAGGGCTTTGACCCCCACGACTTCATCGACCGTAAGCTGGTGAGGCGGGGAGACCGCTTCATCCACTTCGCCCTGGCGGCGGCGCGAATGGCGCTGGAAGATTCGGAACTTAAGATAGACGCCAGCAATGACGAGCGGGTGGGGGTCTCGGTGGGGACGGCTATGGGCGGTATCGAGAGTATCGAGAGGAACCACGAGCTTCTGGTTAGGGGAAAGCGGCAGCAGATTTCCCCCTTCTTTGTCCCCAGTTTCCTTGGCAACATGGCTACGGGACAGGTCGCCATCACCTTCGGGGCTAAGGGCGCCAATATGTGCACGGTGACCGCCTGTGCCTCGGGGACGCACGCTATCGGCGACGCCGCTATCGTTATCCAGCGCGGCGAGGTCGATGCCATGATTGCCGGCGGCACCGAGGCGGCCATCAGGCCGCTGGTCTTTGCCGGCTTAGACCCTCTTAAGGTGATGTCGGCCCGCAACGATGCCCCCGAGCGAGCCAGCCGCCCCTTCGATAAGGGGCGCGACGGCTTTATCATCGGCGAAGGGGCGGGCATGGTCATACTGGAAGAATTGGAGTCCGCCCGGAAGCGGGGGGCTGAGATTTACGGCGAGGTGCTGGGCTACGGCTTAAACAGCGACGCCTATCACATCACCGCCCCCGACCCCGAGGGTAAGGGTGCCGCCAGCTGCATGAGGCTGGCTTTGGAGGACGCGGGCATCTCCCCCGACCAGGTTGACTATATCAACGCCCACGGCACCTCGACGCAGCTCAATGACCTCTCCGAGACCAGGGCTATCAAGAGCCTCTTCGGTGAGCGCGCCCATAAGATACCGGTCAGCGCCAATAAATCAATGATGGGGCACCTCTGGGCGGGGGCGGGGGTAATAGAGGCTATCGCCAGCCTGCTCACCATCAGGGACGGCATTATCCCCCCCACCATCAACTACGAGACCCCCGACCCCGAGTGCGACCTCGACTACGTGCCCAATGAGGCCCGGAAGGCCGAGGTCAAAATCGTCCTCTCTAACTCCTTCGGCTTCGGCAGCACCAACGGCTGTCTGATCTTAGGGGAATTTTCTCCCTAAAAACCCAATTGTTCCTTGATTAGCTATTGCCAAGAAAGGTGACTTATGCTATATTGTATATACCTAGAATTACTATGTATATAGATTAACAAGCTATCTTCGTCAAGGCAGCAGTCCCGATATAAAAAGGAAAGGAGGTGAGTGCTAGATAATGAGAATGCTAAGTTTAGCCATCTGTTCTCTGGGTGTGTGGGTGGCCCTGAACACGGTTATTACCGGCGATTGGGTTGATTACGTCTTCGGAGGCATAGCCGCGGTGCTGGCCTTCTTTGCCGCCTTCTCGATTAAAAAATAGTGCGGCTGGATATGAGCTATCGGTCTAGTCTAGACTCACCGGGACTACGAGGGGACTGCTGCCTTGGCTAGCCCGTCCTTTATCTTTTTCTAATTTTAGGAAATATAGCAAACTTCGCCCTTTTGGCTTTAGAATATATTGCAAAGCAATGGTTGGTGTATTATTATAATGCATAGAGTCACTAGGTGTTTTTCAAACGAGGTGAGTGTATGGCACAGCGACGTGAACTAATCAAGGGCAGTTTCGATTCCTTAATCCTTTGCCTGCTGGACCAGCAGCCGATGTACGGCTACCAGATTATAAAGGAGCTGGAGCGCAAGAGCCAGGGCTATTTCCGCTTTAAGGAAGGCACTCTCTATCCGGCTCTGCATCGCCTGGAGCAGGCGAGCTTAATCGAGGGCAAGTGGCAGATGTTGCCCAACGGCCGGCAGCGCCGGTATTATCACATCACGGAGAAGGGGCTCCACAGCCTGGAGACCAAGCGGAGCCAGTGGCTGGACTTCCTGGCGGCGATGAACCTGATTATTCGGCCCGAATCTGACTGATCTGAGGTTATGAAATGGCAACGGCGCTGAGTCACTATCTGGAAATGGTGCGGGAGAACCTGAAGCTTGACCGCTCCACGGAGCAGGAGGTCATCCATGAGCTGGAGACGCATATTGAGGATGAGCTCCAGGAGCTGAAGGATGCCGGGCTCTCGGATGAAGAGGCGGCTGATGCCTGCTTGCAGCTTATGGGCTCGGCCAAGACGCTAGCCCACCAGATATACGAGAGCCACAGCCAGGGTAGCTGGAGCCAGGCGCTGTTTACCGCCATGCCCCACCTGCTTTTCGGCCTCCTCTTTGCCCTCAGCTGGTGGCAGGGTATTATCGGGCTGTTGACCGCGCTGGTGGTACTCCTCAGCGTGGTGGTCTACGGGTGGTGGCGGGGTAAGCCTTCCTGGCTTTTCTCCTGGCTGGGTTATTCCCTACTGCCGGTGGTCTTCGCCGGGCTGCTCCTTCTCTATCTGCCGCAGGGGTTGGCCTGGGTTGCCATAATCATCTACATTCCCATGGCTTTGTGGCTGGTCTGCGCCTTTACGCTGAAGAAGATAAAGCGGGACTGGTTGTACAGCTCGCTGATGTTGCTGCCGCTGCCTATAATCATCGGCTGGTTCCTGGCGGTCGAGCCGGTGGACAGGGCTCCCGCTTACTGGCTGCAGCACCTTCGGGATTTTGCCCCCTGGATAGGGTTAACCTTCCTCTCGCTGGGGGTAGCCGTCACCACATTTATCCGCTTGCGAAAACGATGGCTGAGGATATCGGTCCTGATGTTGACGGGGCTGATAACCCTGACCATGATTGCCTATTATGCAGATGGCAGGCTCAGCGTACCCGCCTTTTTAGCTCTAATCTTAGTGATGCTGATTCTGCTGATAAGCCCGGCTTTAGTGGAGCGAACGCTGAAGCATAGCGGTTAAGTTAACATGGTTCAGGGATGGGTGGTGTAGTCCATGTCGTTGGTTTGAAGGAGGTGCCTTGCTATGCCTGGAATCAGGGTAGTCGCCGATAGCTCGGTCTGTTTGCCCAGGGAGCTGATAGCGAAGTATAACATCGAGCTGGTGCCGGAGACCATTATCTTTGGCACTACCATCTATCGCGACGGCGTAGACCTGGTGCCCAGTGAATTCTACGTTAAGCTGGGGCAGGCCAAGGAGTTGCCGACGACGTCAGCCCCCTCACCCCAGGATTTCATCGATTCCTTCCAGAGGGTGGCTAAAAGCGCTGATTCCATCGCCTGTATCCTGGTAAGCTCGGGGTTCAGCCACATGGGTCTGCAGGCGGCGCTGACGGCCAGGGAGAGCTTTGCCGAAGTGCCGATGGAGATTATGGACTCACGGACGGCGGTGGGGGCTTACGGCTTTGTCGTCCTGGCGGCGGCCAAGGCAGCCGCCGCCTGCAAGTCATTGCCCGATGTGCTCAAAGTGGCTCAAGACGTGCAAAAGCGGGTTAACCTGATACTTACTCTGGATACCCTTAAATACCTGGCCAAGGGGGGGCGCATCGGTAAAGCCGCCCAGTGGGCGGGGACGATGCTCAGTATCAAGCCTATTCTGGAGGTGCCCAACACCACCGGTGCCATCGAGCCGCTGGAACGGGTGCGAAGCCGACCCAAGGCAATAAGGCGGCTGCTGGAGCTCATGCAGGAGAGGGTAAGGGGACGGCTGCACGTGAGCATTGACCATGCCAATGTGCCCGAGGAAGCCGGCCATCTTAAGTCACAGATATCATCGCTCTTCGATTGCACCGAGATTTTCATCAACGATTGGGCTCCCGTGGCCGGAGTTCACTGCGGGCCGGGGGTAATCGGGGTTTCCTTTTATTCCGAAGACTGAGGAGGCGCCTGTTTATGGCGCAAAAGGTAGCCGTCATCACTGACAGCATAGCTTGTCTCACCAGGGAGCTGGTGGAGCAGTACGGCATCAGGATTGCTCCAATCAGTATCTACTTCGGCGATAAGACCTATAAGGACTGGGTGGATCTCACCCCCGACGAAGCCTACGAGCTGTTTTTGAAAGACCCCGATGCCTTCAGGACCTCGGGGAGCAATCCCCTGGAGTGGATGGAAGCCTGCCGCGCCGCCAGCCGGGAAGCCGACAGCATTATTTGTATCACCCTCTCCTCCAAGCTGAGCGTGGTCTATAACAGCGTCCTAGACGTTAAGAGACGCCTCCAGGCTGAAATCCCCGGGCTTACCATAGAGGTGCTTGATTCCCAGACGGTCACCGCCGCCGAGGGATTTGTCGTTTTAGCGGCGGCTAGAGCCGCCGAGGAGGGCAGGAGCCTGGCCGAGGTGGTCAAAGCCGCCGAGGAGATGAGGGGCAGGGTGGCCATGGTCGCCTTCCTGGATACCATTCGCCACGTTTACCGCACCGGGCGCATACCCAAGGTAGCCGCCCTGGCTGGCTCGGTGCTCAGTATTCGTCCGGTGCTCACCGTTAGAGAAGGAGTGGTCAAGTTTATGGGCGTGGTGAGGAGCCGCGAGCGGGGCATAGTGCGGATGCTGAAGACGATGAGGGAAACGGTGGGGAAGAGCCCGGTCCACGTGGCGGTGATGCACGCCTTTGCTCAGGAAGAGGGCGAAAAGCTGAAGGAGCGCGTTGCCGCCGCCTTTAATTGTGCCGAGCTCTGGCTCACCGGCTTCAGCCCGGTGATGGGTTACGCCACCGGTACCGGGACACTGGGGCTGGCTTTTTATAAGGATGACTAATCGGGCGGCTGTAGCGCTAGAGGTGTACTTTCCATGAAGTGGTGGCTAAAGGTCATACTTTGCGTCCTTCTGGCGGTCATCGCTGTCTTCCTGGGGATTTCGGTCTACCTGGGACACTCGATGACGGCTATAGAGAGGGTGCTTATTACCGAGACCCCGGCTCTCTGTGGGCTTGACTATGAAGATGTTTCCTTCCCCAGCCGCGTTGACGAGCTGACCCTTCACGGCTGGTATCTGCCCGCCGAAGGTAACGAAGTCATTATTATGGTGCATGGTGCTGAGCAGCACCGCGCCGACCCCAACGTTGAGATGCTGGCTATCGCCTGCGAGCTGGTGGGGCATGGCTACAACGTCCTCATGTTCGATATGCGGGGACACGGCGAATCCGAGGGAGGCAGGATGTCGGCGGGCTATTATGAGGTCAGGGACCTGGGCGGTGCCGTTGACTACGTGAAAGACCTGGGCTTTGAGGATATCGGGGTTTTGGGCTTTTCCATGGGGGGAGCCACCGCCATTATGACCGCCGCCGAGTGTGACGATATCGACGTTATCGTCACCGACAGCGCCTACGCCGACCTCAACGACATGATTGAACCCCAGTTCGCCGAGCGTACCTTCTTCCCCAGGTTTTTCCTTAGGCCTCTGCTCTTTATGGTCAAGATGATGTACGGCATCGACTTCACCGCCGTCAAGCCTATTGAGGTGGTGGGCGATATCGCCCCCCGCCCCATTCTCTTTATCCAGGGCGAGCTCGATGATACCGTGCCCGCGGCGCACGCCCACAGCCTGCTGGCGGCCTCCAATAACCCGCTGAACCAGCTCTGGCTTATCTCCGATTGCGGCCACGTCGAGGCCTACGTCAGCTACCCCGATGAGTATATAGCCATGGTAACCGCTTTCTTCGACGATGCTTTAAGGTAATTTTTCCGGTTTTTGTCGTAATTATGTCTAGCCAAAAGAGGCTAAACCCTCTATAATGTGATTGTGGTTAGTCAGCTTGTTTTCGACCTGCAGCGGCTGACTGACGGGCTGGGGGAGCTCCCCGAGCCGGTGGTCAAGCCGGCTTTTGTCGCTGTCAGCGGCCTGCCGGGAACGGGAAAGTCCTACTTCTGCGCCAGACTGGCCGAGAGGCTGCCCTTCCTTATCCTGGAAAGCGACGCCCTGCGGAAGATGCTTTTCTCGCCGCCGAGCTACAGCCCCGAGGAGAGCGCCCGCCTCTTTAAGGCGCTGCACCGCCTTATCGAGAAGCTGCTTAAGAAGGGTATTCCCCTCATCCTCGACGCCACCAACCTCTCGGAGCGGGACCGCGAAGGCTTATACAGCATCGCCGACCGCCTCGACGCCCGATTGATTCTGGTAAGAGTGGAAGCGCCGCCGCCGCTGGTCTATAAGCGGCTGGAAGCCAGAAAAAACGGCGGCAATGCCGGAAATCATTCGGACGCCGATTGGGAGGTCTACCGCAAGATGAAGCCCCAGCGAGAGAAAATCAGTCGCAAACACTATGTCGCCGATAGCTCGCGGGATATTAGCCCCGTGCTGGACAAAATTGTCCGTGAGGTGAATCGCTAAAAATCGTTAAAGACAGGGGGTTATCTGGAAGATGACGGACACCAAGAAAATGAAAAGCCTGCTGGAGAAGCTATCTAACGCCCACGGTATTTCCGGTTACGAAGGCAGCGTTAGAGGAGTTATCGAGGAAGAGGTTAAAGCTTGCGTCGACGAGCTTAGGACCGATAACTTCGGCAATCTCATCGCCGTCAAGAAGGGGAAGTCGCCCTCGGTGATGATTGCCGCCCACATGGACGAGATAGGCCTGATGGTGAAATACATCGACAACGAGGGATTTATTCGCTTCGCCAAGGTGGGGGGCTGGTTCGACCAGACACTGGTCAACCAGCGGGTAGTGCTGCACACCGCTAAGGGAAATATTACCGGTGTCATCGGCTCCAAGCCGGTGCACGTAATGAAGGCAGAGGACAAAAAGAAGGCGCTTGAGTCCAAAGATATGTTCATCGACGTCGGCGCCGCGTCGCGTGACGAAGCCACCGCCATGGGCGTCGAGCCCGGGGTGACGGCTTCACTTGACCAGAAGCTGGCGTCCTTAGCGGGCGATAGGGTAACCGGCAAGGCCTTTGATGACCGTGCCGGGGCGACGGTGCTGATTACGGTGCTGCAAGAAATCGCGGCCATGAAGCTGACCTCGGTATTCGGCGTTTTTACTGTCCAGGAGGAGGTCGGGCTCAAAGGTGCCCGGACATCGGCCTTTGGCTTGAACCCCGATGTCGGCATTGCCCTCGATACCTGCATACCCGGTGACCACCCGGGCATCAAAAAGACCGATTCCGCTATTGAAATCGGTAAGGGGCCTTCGATTACGGTGATGGATGCTGGGGGGAGGGGGGTGATTACTCACCCCAGGGTGCTGGAGTGGGTTTGTCAAACAGCCAAAGCCAAAGGCATCCCCTACCAGATGGATGTCACCGAGAGTGGCACCACCGACGCCTCCGCCATCAGCCTGACGCGGGAAGGCATTCCCTCGGGGGTGATTAGCATCGCCACCCGCTATATCCACACCCCGGTTGAGGTTTTGAGCCTGAAAGACCTCGCCCAGACTGCCGAGCTGGTCGTCGAGGCCATAAAATCGGTCGGCAGTTATTTCTAGGGGGTTCGAGCATGAAGGTTAAATACCTGGGTCATTCGGCTTTTATCATCGCCTCGGACAGAGGGGTGAAGATAGTCACCGACCCCTACGGCACCAGCCCCGACCTGACCTACCGGGAGATAAGGACAACAGCTGATATCGTTACCGTGAGCCACGAACACTTTGACCACTGTAACGTGGCCGCGGTTAGCGGCAACCCCCAGGTGCTGAGACGGGCGGAAGTGGCTGCGGCCAAGGGCCTGAAATTCAAGGGCATTATCAGCTATCACGATGACGAGATGGGGAGGTTGAGGGGTAACAATATCATCTTCTGCTTCGAGGTGGACAGGGTTAGAATCTGTCACCTCGGTGACCTGGGCCACCGTCTCGACAATAAGCAGCTAAAGGCGATCGGCGGCGTCGATGTCCTGCTTATCCCCGTGGGCGGTTACTATACCATCGACGCTAGGACCGCCACCGAGATCTGCGGCCAGCTGAAGCCCAGGGTAATCATTCCCATGCACTACCGCACGGACAAGGGCCTGCCCAGTATTGCCGGTGTGGGCGAGTTCCTGCGCGGCAAGGCCAAGGTGAAGTGGCTGGACACCAGCCAGGTGGAATTTAAGGCCGGTGACCTGCCCGACGAAGGCCAGATTATCGTACTTAAACCGGCTTTATAATAGCTTGTTAAGGTTGACGGTAGTGGTATAATTAAATATGGGGGTGAGGTTAGGGGGGAGTGAGAAACATATCTTGGAAATAGGATGTATCGTTCTTGCCGGGGGCAAGGGTTTACGTTTGGGAAGAGATAAGGCACTTGAGACAGTAGATGGTCAGAGTTTGCTCCAACGGGTGGTAACCCGGCTCGGTTCCTTTAGTAACGAGATTATTATAGTTACGGCTAAAGGCAAGTCTTTTCCTCAGTTTTCGCATAACCCGAGCTTTAGAGTAGTCGCCGACGCCTATCCGGGCCGAGGCGCTCTGGTTGGTCTGGCTACCGGCCTGGCCGCATCAAAGGCGCGTTATAATCTAGCTGTCGCCTGTGATATGCCTTTCCTCAATCAAACCCTGCTCAGTTATATGCTTGGGCTCAAAGACGGCTTTGACCTGGTGGTCCCCCGTGTCGGAGGGTATGTGGAGCCGCTCCACGCCGTTTACGCCCGGAGCTGTCTGGCTCCGATGGAGCGGCTGCTCGAGCAGGATAAGATGCAGATTAACGCTCTCTTCGAGCTGGTCAAGGTCAGGTATGTGGAGGCCGGGGAGATGGAGCGCTTCGACCCCCGGCGCTTGAGCTTTTTTAACGTTAATACCGGCGCTGACCTGGAGAGGGCGCAGCAACTAACTAAGGAGATAGACTGTTGATAAGCGTTGAGCAGGCTCTGGATAAGGTTCTGGAGCATATAGAAGTCCTGGGCGCGGAAGAAAGCCCCATTTTGGGCTGCCTGGGGCAGGTCCTGGCCGAGGACGTAGTTTCCGAAATCAACATCCCGCCGCTGGACAACTCGGCTATGGACGGCTACGCCGTCCGGGCGGCCGATACTAAGGGCGCCAGTCCTAAATCGCCCCGCCTTCTGCGCGTTATTGATACCGTGGTTGCCGGCTCGATTTCGAAGACTAAAGTGGAGCCGGGAACGGCAATTAAGATTATGACCGGGGCGCCCCTACCTGCCGGCGCCGACGCCATCGTCAAATTCGAGGATACTGACCGGTCGGGGCGGGAGAAGGATTCGACTGAGATAGGCATTCTGGTCGAGCTAACGCCCGGGCAGGATATACGGCGCTCGGGCGAGGATGTTGCCAAGGGCTCGCTGGTGCTTAAAGAGGGGACGCTAATCAGGCCCGCCGAGGTCGGCGTTCTGGCCTCGCTGGGCCGTGGCACGTTAAAGGTCTTCCGCCGCCCCGTAGTGGCTATCCTGGCCACCGGCGACGAGGTGGTTGACATAACTCAATCGCTACCCGAGGGCAAGATATACAACAGCAACAGCTACAGTCTGGCGGCGCTGGTTACGCGCTACGGAGGGATTCCTCATATACTGGGCATTGCCGCCGACGTCGAGGACTCGCTGCTGAACCGGCTCCACCTGGGGCTGGAGGCCGATATGCTGGTGACCTCGGGGGGCGTCTCACTGGGCGATTACGACATCGTGCGCGACGTCCTGGCCAAGGAGGGTGAAATCGTCTTCTGGCGGGTAAAGCAGAAACCGGGCAAGCCCCTGGCCTTCGGCATGATTAATGCCCTGGCCGAGGGTGGTGGAGCCAGAAAGATACCCCTCTTCGGGCTGGCGGGCAACCCGGTCAGCGCCATGCTTAACTTCGAGCTCTTTGCCCGCCCGGCCATGCTCAAGATGATGGGCCGTAAAAACTTAGACAAGCCGGTGATAGAGGCCATAATGGAGGAGCCGATTAAAAACACCGACGGGCGGCGTATCTTTGCCCGCGCCGTGGTGCGCAAGCGCGGCGGTAACTACTTCGCCCGCCTTACCGGGCCTCAGGGCTCGGGGATTCTGACCTCGATGACGCTGGCTAACGGGCTGGTGGTTGTCTCCGAGGATAGGCCCGGCGTGAAGAAGGGGGACTCGGTGCCGGTGATAATGCTGGACTGGGGCGAGGAGGTATCGCCTTGATAGTCGACGCTGAGGGGTTCGTCTTCGAACCGCCGCCGGTGATATCCCGGGCGCGGCGGGTCTTGATTACGCCCAACGCCGCCTACCCGACGCCCTATCCGGTGAGCACCAGCCAGGAGATGCTCTCGGCGCTAATCGAGGGTATCAGGCAGGTCAGTGACGCCGATATACTCATCCTGGCCGGTACGCCTGACGGTTCACCCGTCTATCCCATCTACCAGAAGCTGGGCTATAATTTCCCCCGCGTCCTGACGCTGGACGTCAAGGACTGCACTTGGGTTGAGGTGGATAACCCCCTGCCCAAGCCCCTCATCGTGCCTACCTTCTGGGTGCCTAACGTCATCCTCTCCTGCGACTACCTGATAACGGTGACGCCGCTTAAAGTTATACAGGGGCAGGGCTATTTAAGCATAGCCAACCTGCTCTCAGTGCTGCCCAGCAGCAAGTACGGTAACGGGAAGCCCTGGGGGTGGGACGATTTATACGATTTGGGCATAGAGCCGGTAATCGCCGACCTATATTTTACCCTGCCCTTCGACCTGGGGATTATCGAAGCCCGTCAGAAGCTCATCGTTGAGGAAGACCCGGCGCGGGGCGTAGCTGAGCCTTGCGGCCGGATTTTCGTCGGCGAGCCCTATGAAGTAGACGTGGAGGCCACGAAGGCATTGGGGCTTGATACCGATTACCTCGGTTTGATTAAGGAAGCCCGGGTGGGGTTGGAAGAATAAGGGGGTGATGACGGTGTCCTGTTACCTAAGGCACATGAAAGACGTCCTCGACGAAGCGGGGATAGTGGTTACTCCTGACAACCGCCAGCAGGTCGACCAGGCGGTCCATAAGGCCGTCGGCGTAGCCTACAAGGACTGCCCCACGACCTGGAATAAGGTCAAGCAGGATATAAAGGGCGACGAGACGAAACGCCGCGCCCTTATTGAGCAGATTAAAGCGGCGGTCTAGTATTCTATGCTGAAGTCGGTATAGCGCCCGCTGGGTTCTGACCAGTTGGTAACCAGCCTTTCCACCCTGGCCGCGGGCGGCCCCATGTTAAGATAGGTGAGCAGCTCTTCCAGCCGCTTTCTCTCGCCCTCGGCGACGACCTCCAGCGAGTCACGGCGGGGCAGATTGCGCACGAAGCCCTTCAATCCCAGCCCCTTAGCCTTCTGGGCGGCGAAGGCGCGGAAGTAGACGCCCTGAACGTCGCCGTATATCATGACCCTGACGGCAGCTAAATCAGTCGTTTCCATCTTTTTACCTCAGTACGAACCTCAATGATTGGGGGAACTGCTCCTTGTCCAGCCGATATAGGCCCTGCTGGTGGGCCATGTTGATAGCTTCGTTGAACTCCTGGTCTTTGAGGGGGCGTTCGAGGCCGGGGATGTCAAAGGCCTTATAGCAGGGGCGGTACTGTGACATAACATTAAGGTAGGTGTTAGCCGAGACCTCGTTGGCCAGGAATTTTACCACTCCTTCCGTCCCCGCCAGCCCGTCGGGTAGCACCAGGTGGCGCACCAGTAAACCGCGTTGGGCTATGCCCTTTTCATCAATTTTAAGGTCGCCCACCTGACGGTGCATCTCCTTGACCGCCGCCCGGTTGATTTGAGGGTAGTCCTTTACGTCCGAGAGACGCTCGGCGGTTTTGGCGTCGGCGTATTTCATATCGGGCATATAGATATCGATAATGCCGTCCAGCAGTTCCAGCGTTGCCAGGGAATCATATCCGCCGGTGTTATAGACCAGGGGCAAACGCAGCCCCTTGGCCGCCGCTATATCCAGTGCCTCCAGAATATAGGGCACCACGTGGCTGGGGCTGACCAGGTTTATGTTGTGGCAGCCTTGTGCCTGTAGCGATAACATCATGCCGGCCAGGGTCTCTTTAGTCGTGGGACTGCCCTCGCCGAGCTGGCTGATAATATAGTTCTGGCAGAAGGCGCAGTGCAGGTTGCAATAACTAAAGAAGATGGTCCCCGAGCCGTTCCGCCCTACCAGGGGCGCTTCTTCCCCAAGGTGGGGGCCGTAGCTGGAGACGATGACTTGGTCGGTGACCCGGCACTGGCCACTCTCTCCAGCCAGTCGGTTCACCCCACAGGCGCGGGGGCAGAGCTGACACTCCTCTAGGATGGCTCGGGCTCGTTCCGCCCTGGCCTTCAATTCCCCGCTCTGGTGAAGCTCATGATAGGCGGCTATCTCTCTTCCTCCTCTTTGCCCTTCTTCCCCTTTTTAATCACCTCCACCGTGACCGGTGGGGTCAAGATAGTGGGGTGGGCTATTTTCTTATCGTCCCTTTTCGGCTTCTTCGTTTCTCGATGTCGGTAGTCACGACGTCCCATAGTCACACCTCTATCTTAGTTACGGTCTGTCGACCTCTTTGGTTAAAGTTTAACAAAGGGGAGCAGTAGTGTAAAGCTGTCTTTAGAGCTGATTCAGAGCCATGCGGGCGGCTTCCGCCTCGGCCGCCTTTTTGCTTTTGCCCGAACCCCGCCCAATAACGCTGTCGCCGCCTATTACCTCGACGGTGAAGCGGCGGTCGTGGGCGGGACCCGCGGCTTCGATAACCCGGTATTTGGGCTTTAGCTGCCACTTAGCCTGCATGGTCTCCTGTAGTCTGGTCTTGTAGTCGGCTTTTACCCCAAGCTTGAGCGTTTTGCCCATCTTTTTGGCCATCAGCCTGAGGACGAACTTGCGGGTAACCGCTATTCCCCGGTCGAGGAAGACGGCGGCGGTTAAAGCCTCCAGTGCTCCGGAAAGGTTGGCCGGCTTTTCTCTCCCTCCGCCCCCCTCTTCCCCCTTGCCCAGGTAGAGGTGGTCGCCCAGCTTGATGGCTTTAGCTAGGCGGGCGAGGGCGTCCTGGCGCACCAGCGATGAGCGCATTCGGGTCATCTCGCCCTCGCTGAACTGGGGGAAGCGCCGGTATAGTTCTTCGGCGATGATTAGGCCCAGCACGGCGTCGCCCAGGAACTCGAGCCTTTCGTTGTCGCCTTCGGCGATGTCGGGGTTTTCGTTGAGGTAGGAGCTATGGATCAGCGACTGCTCCAGCAGGGCCTGGTTTTTGAACTTTATTCTCAGTTTCTTCTGTAGTGCCTTTAAATCAGCCAAGTTATTTCCTTTCTTACGGTTTAAGCATAAATACTAAGGCGGGCACTGTCAAATGGGGGTCGTTGCCCTGATTGTATCTCCGTGTTATAATCCTTTTTGAACTGGGGAATCGTCTAGTGGTAGGACAGCGGACTCTGGATCCGTAAGGGAAGGTTCGAATCCTTCTTCCCCAGCCATTTTATTTTTGGGAGGTAAAAATGAGACCTCTCCACAGCGATTTATCCATCTACCAGAAGTTCGATTTCAAGCACCCGCCCGTAGCCGTCAAGTTCCTGGAGCACAAGCCCAAGGGTTTGGCACGCCTGGACAAGCAGCTTTCCTTCTGCGAGATGCTCAAGGAAGCGCAGCAGAGGAGAACTCCTTTCTATTTCGATAAGGATAACGAAAGCTGCCTGGGGTCGGCGGTACTGGGCATGGAGGATTTGCCCGTTTTCGCCGAGGGCGGGCAGATAGGGATTAAACTGGAAATCTTTCAGGAACCGCGGGCTAACAGTAACCTCTACCAGCACCTGCCCAAGCTGCCCCGGGGCATCTGTAACTACGTCGCCTTCTCCACGCTGGACAAGCTCGCCTTCGAGCCCGACCTACTCATTCTTACCGCCAGCACCAGCCAGGCGGAAATCGTGCTCCGGGCGATGTGCTATACCACCGGCGCGATAAGAGAGGCGAAGTCGACGGGTGTGCTGGGCTGTGCCTGGCTCTACGTCTATCCCTTCCGCAGCGGCAAGGTGAACTACACGCCCACCGGGCTGGCTTTCGGCATGAAGTCTAAGGAGGTCTTCGAGGAGGGGTGGATACTAATCTCGATACCATATCAGTGGCTGCCGACGATAACCCAGAGCCTCAAGGAGATTAAGTGGGTTTTGCCCTCCTACACCGAGGGGCGGGAAAAGTTCCTGGAACGGGAGAAGGCCAACCTGGAGGAGCTGGCCAAGATGTACCAAAGCCCTTGAAGTCCCGTCTATCTCTTGCCGTTTTAGCTTGGCGCTGTTATAATAGCTTAGGCTGGCGTTAGAGGCAGTTAGGCGTAATACCTCGGTTAAAAGCCAGCCTTTTTAGGTGGCGCATTCGTCTAGCGGTTAGGACACCGCCCTCTCAAGGCGGAGATCACGGGTTCGAATCCCGTATGCGCTACCAAGCTTGACTTTTAAACCTTGCATTTTTATAATGTTGCAGCTAACCTGTAGCTGGGATGCCCGAGTGGCGCAATGGTAGCGCAACCGACTTGTAATCGGTAGGTTAGTGGGTTCGACTCCCCTCTCGGGCTGTGACCTGGTG